>JALYXS010000480.1 GCA_030946965.1 Acidobacteriota bacterium | reverse complement strand
GCAGCGGCATCAAGGACGCCCGCAGATTGCGGGCGGCAACGCCGTAGCTCGGCTGAACCAAAAAGCGGCACGACAGATCCACGAACTGCTGACTAACATCAATTCCACCGGCCGGGATGCCCTGCTCGACTCGTTTTCGAAGATTCGCTCGATGTTAAGCAAGCCAAAAGGGCGCTCCGTTCAAATCATTCAGTTGTCCAATCCAACGACGACGCGCTTCGGCTGCTGCAGGAGTATTACCAGGCGGTTAGTGTCGTCCAGCGGGACACTCCCGAAGCGATCCAGGGGATCGTCGACGATCCCCATTCTGGCGTGTGGCTGGCTTATCTGGAAGAGAAGGCCGTTGGCTGTGTCGTGCTGCGAAAGCTCGGCTCCATTCCGTTTGCCGGTGAGTGTAAGCGTCATTATGTGCAGCCTATCGCCCGGGCGCATGGCATTGCAGACAGGCTGCTGGACGCATTGAGCGGCCCGTACTCTTGCCAAAAGTGTTACTTTGTTCTGATGAGACTGACTAAACTGTCCGTTGTTTGCTTCGTGCTTTCATGCACGATCGCCGCTTTCCCCGGTTATTCGAAGAGCAAAAAGAAGGGAGCCGACGATGCAAACGCCTCGACGGCAACCGCGGGCAAGGCCGAGAAGACCGCGAAGACCGGCCCGGCGACGAAGGTGGATATCAACTCCGCCAACGAGGCGGATTTAGACAAACTGCCCGGCGTCGGCCCTGCTACCGCCAAGAAAATTATCGCCGGGCGTCCTTATACCTCGCCCACGGATCTTTCCCGCGCGGGCGTTCCCGCGAAGACCATATCGAACATTACGCCCTTTGTGATCGTCGGCGGACCCGCCGCGAAAGCCACGGCCGCAACTCCTCGTACTCCCGCGCCCATTCACAAAGCCGAGATTCCGGCCGCGACACAGCCCATGGCGGCCAATCCCGCTATCCCGAGCGCAACCCAAGCTCCCGGCGGCGGCAACGGAATGGTCTGGGCGAACACCGAAACCAAGGTCTACCATCGTCAGGGCGATCATTGGTACGGCAGAACCAAGACCGGTAAATATATGAGCGAAGCCGACGCGCAAAAAGCCGGCTACCGCGATTCGAAACAAGATCCCGCGCTCAAGAAAAAAGCCGCCTAGCGATTTAATAACCTCCCGATCGGCTCCGCGATCATAATGACCACCTCGGCGCGCGGTTTCTTCGCCGCGTCGAGGAACGTCTTCTGTTCCTTCAGCCAGCCTCTCGGCGGCCGCAGTCCTTTTTCCCGGTAATCGAGCGCCTGAAGCCCAATCGCACCCAACCTCGAAACATCCACCGAAACCGGCTCCACTTCCCGCAACAACTCCGAATCCCGAATTGCCGGTTCCAGTTTCACCGCATTGCCTTTCCAAAGCGTCAACCAGTTCCGCACGGCCAAGCGGTTTTCGCTTAGATGGTCCACCATGATCCCGAATTTTCGCGCCACTTCGCTCTCCGGCCGCGCCGCATCCACCAGCCTGTTCAACGGCGTTTGCTGGGTATAGTTTTGAAAACTCCCCCGCGCGTATTCCTTCACCGGCTCCACCACATCGGCCAGTACCTTCAACGGCTCGACCGGCGCCGCGCCCGCGAGCCGCCGCAACATCGCCAGATAGCTCGATCGGTGCGTAAGCCCTATCGCGTCGAGACGCCCGCTCATAATATCCAGCCGGCGGTACATCGAATCGATATCCGTTACCGCTGGAGGCGACCAAAGCCGCTCTGCAATTGCGGCGGCTCGCGGCCAGATACGCGAATCCACGGTTTCCGGACTCACGTATTCCGTCCACATGCACGCTTCGCCCCCCAGGATTCGCGCCTTCACCTCCGGAGCCAAAGCATCTGCTTGCTTCCCCAACGGATCGACTCTGTAATGCGCCGAAGCCGGATGAATGAGGTCGAGGTAATAACCCGAAGAGAGAATTCCCCGATACCCCGAACTCGCCGCCAGAGCCAGCGATTTTGGCCCGCTCCAGGATTGAATCAAAATGTCCTTCGGTAAACCCGGATCGAGAATTTCGTCCCAGCCCTCCATTCGCTTCCCGTGTTTACTGACAATAGCTTGCACGCGCTTGTTGAAGTAGGCTTGCAAGTCGTGATTGTCTTTCATTCCGTGTTCGCGCTTGAACGCTTGAATGGCGGCGTTCCCGTCCCACTGAATTCCATTTACTTCATCGCCGCCAATGTGAAAATATTCGTCGGGGAATAACCCGCTCATTTCGCCGATAAACGCATCGAGAAATCGGTAGACCGCCTCTTTCGTGGGATCCAGGCAGGGAATCAGTATGCCCCAGGTCCGTTCGATTCGGAACGGTCCCGGCGCGCTCGCCAGCTCCGGATAGCCGGCCAGCCAACTGGTTGCGTGTCCAGGCATATCGAACTCTGGAACCACGCGAATTCCCCGCTCCCGCGCGTAAGCCAGAACCTCGCGAACCTGGTCCCGCGTGTAGAAATTGCCATCCGAACCGAGACCGGTAAGTTTCGGATAGATCTGGCTCTCCATTCGGAAACCCTGGTCGTCGGTCAAGTGCCAATGAAACACGTTGAGTTTCACCGCCGCCATTCCATCGAGCGTGCGGCGCACCACCTCGATCGGCATCCAATGGCGGGAAACGTCGAGATGCAGCCCGCGCCAGGCAAACCGCGGCCTGTCGTCGATAGCGACCGCAGCCACGGTAAAGCCACCAGGTCCTCGCGCGATTAGTTGAAGAAACGTCTCCATGCCGTGCAGCGCGCCAAGGGGAGTCACAGCTTGAAGGTGCGCGCCTGAAGACGTCACATCCAGGCGGTAACTCTCGTCCTCATTCCATGTCTGCACAGGTTTTCGAGGCCGCTCGCAACGGATTACGAGCGCCGCGCCGGTGGCATCCCCGCCCGCTATGTCCCGCGTGAGCGGAAGTCCCGTTTGCTTGATGAGCCTGGTAATCGTCCGCCGCGCGGCCGCCAGTACGGACGCATCCTGAACCCCTTGCAGCGCGATTCGAAAATCTCCGTCGATGGCCATCTTCCCAGAGCCCTGGACAGCTTTAGCCGGCACGGGCATCAGATCGGCAGTTTGCGATCTGCTCTGCATGGCGGTCGCCGCGATAAAGATCGAAATCGGGATAATACGCTTCTCGTTCATGGGAAGATTCACCAGCATATCAGCGCGGGCGGCGCGGTTCGGAATGGGACAAATTGTCAGCGCATGGGCGCGCCTTAAAGCTGAATATACTCTTCTGTTTAGTGAATTATCCGTGGATTACAGGTGACGAAATGTCTCAATCGCACGCGCCCGCTTCGCCTCGGAAGTAATTGAAAATGTTCACTACGCCACGGCCACGCGACTGCTTTTAACACACGCAACGGCTATGAAACATTTGGAGCTCAGGAAACGATCGATGAAAAATATTTTACAATTCGGCGCAATATTCGGATTGGCAACACTGGCACTTGCCGGGCAATCCAAAATCTCCGGCGATTTGCGGACGCTAGATCCGGAATCGCCGGTTGAAGTTATTGTGCAATTCAAACACGCCCCCTCGTCCGCGCAGCACCAGAAGATAACGAGCCAGGGCGGCACGCTCAATCAGAAATTCGATGCGCTGAAGGGCGCGCACTACACCATACCGGCCAAAGCTCTCGCGGCCATCGGCAAAGACGATGAGGTACTGCACGTTTCGAAAAATCGCGAGGTCCACGGCTCCGCGGTATTCACGTACGATTACACGCCGCAAACCGTTGGCTCATTTACCTTGGGGCCGGCTCTCGGAAGCGGTGTAGCCGTCGCCATTATCGATAGCGGCATTACGCCCAACGCCGATTTTGCCAACAGCAACACTGGCCAGTCCCGCATAGTTTATAAACAAAGCTTCGTCAGTGGAACATCCGACGCGTCCGACTACTACGGGCACGGCACTCATGTGGCCGGCATCATTGGCGGAAACGGCGCCAGTTCCGCCGGACCGGGTTACTACCATCAGGTAAAGGGTGTCGCGCCCAGCGCGGACATTGTAAACCTCCGCGTTCTGGATGCGAACGGCGCTTCAACCGACGCGATTGTAATCGCGGCAATCGAAAAGGCCATCGCGCTGAAGAATACTTACAACATCCGGGTGATCAATCTATCGCTGGGGCGTCCGGTATTCGAGAGTTACACCGTCGATCCACTTTGCCAAGCCGTGGAAGCTGCATGGAACGCGGGAATCGCCGTCGTGGTCGCGGCCGGCAATTCCGGCCGGGATAATTCCGCCGGTACCAGCGGATATGCCACGATCGACGCCCCCGGGAACGATCCGCTCGCGATCACTGTCGGGGCCATGAAAACGGTTAGCACGCCGACGCCTACCGACGACTCGATTGCCAGCTATAGCTCGAAAGGCCCCACGCTGCTCGATCACATCGTAAAACCGGATCTTGTCGCCCCCGGCAATTCGATTTTTTCGATTCTCGACCCGCAAGGGTCTTTGAACACCGCCTATCCGGGAAATATCGCGCCCGTTTCCGCTTTTGAGCGCGCGCCTTACTTGAATTCGCGATCCAATTATTTCGTTCTGAGCGGCACTAGCATGTCGGCGGCGGTGGTAAGTGGGGCGTCGGCGGCCATGATTGGCCAAAATGGCGCCCTAACGCCCGATCAACTGAAAGCCACGCTGATGAAGACCGCGTCGAAGAGCTTCCCTTCCACTAGCCAGGTCACGGTGGCCGGGCCGGACGGGCAGATGACGACCTACTCCAGCCAATACGATCTGTTCACGGTGGGAGCTGGTTATCTGAATTTGCCCGCCGCTCTGGCGAGTTCGGATCGTTTGCCCGCCAATACGACGGCGCAATCTCCCGCCGCGGCTTATGACTCGAAGAGTGGAAACGTGTACGTC
>JALYXS010000471.1 GCA_030946965.1 Acidobacteriota bacterium | reverse complement strand
TATCCATCTCGGACGGCTGGTCGGCAGAGGTTATAACAGACTCTCCACGGAAGTCATCGGGGTTGCTGCGCTCAAACGACGAGGCCACTGGGCGGAAGAACGTAAAAAGGAGGATTTGGTGGACCTGGACGGGTTCGAACCGTCGACCTCTTCCATGCCATGGAAGCGCGCTCCCAACTGCGCCACAGGCCCACGAGGCGTGACACTGTAATGATAACACCCTAAAATGAGTTAATGCCTCCAGCGCCCCGCATTGCCAATGCCCTCGGCCTCTGCCTTGCGCTCCTCGTTTTGAACTCTTGCCTAACGCATCAACGCTCAATTGTCCGGCAAGGGAACCAACCGGCAAAACAAGCGCTTCTCTCGGCAACCCGCGAGGAATTAGCGAAGCGGATCAGCGACCGTTACCGCCAAGTAAAATCGTTCAGCGCGACGGTGGATATGACGCCCTCCGTGGGCAGCGTTTACAAAGGCTCCATCACGGAATACCGCGTGGCCGACGTTCTGGCCTATATTCTGTTCCGCAAACCCGACGAGGTCCGCATCATCGGCAAGACTCCCGTGGTGCGGTCCACGGCCTTCGACATGGCATCGGACGGCACGGACTTTCGCCTATATCTCCCCGCCAAGAACCGCTTTGTCGAAGGCCGCAACGACCTTCCGGCTACCTCGCCCAACAAGCTCGAAAACCTGCGGCCGGCGGCTTTCGCCACATCTCTGTTGATCCGCCCGGTCGACCCCGAGACCGAATTTTCGGTGCTCTTCGATTACACCGACGAGGAGCATGCCTTTTACATACTGCTGATCATGCGCCGCATTAAGGGCGGCGATCCGCTGCTTGCCCGCAACGTCTGGTTCGACAGGCTTTCTTTGCAGATCGTTCGCCAGCAAACGTTCGACGATTGGGCCCTCATTACGAGCGACACCCGGTATTCCAAATGGCAAAATTATTCCGGGATTCCGTTTCCCAATACAATTGACATCAACCGCCCCGAGGATGGCTATGGGGTGTTGATCAATATTACGAAATTGGACATGAACGCGGAAATCGGCGAAGATCGTTTCATTCTTCAGCAGCCGGAAGGCACGCAGTTGCAGGTGTTGGGCGCCGCATCGCCAGCTCCCCCCGCCATCAAAGCGCAATGATTCCCAAGCTGGTCTACGAAAACGTCAAGCACCGCCCCATGCGGACGCTGTTAAGCATCCTTCTTATCGGCGTTCCCGTGACGTTGATCCTCACGTTGGTTGGCTTAAGCCGCGGCGTGGTCGAAGATTCCGTGAAGCGCTCGAACGGCATCGGCGCCGATATTGTGGTTCGCGCTCCGGGAACTTCGCTAATGTCGTTCAGCGGCGCCTCTATTCCGGAAAAACTCGTGGCCGCCCTGGCGAAAGAGCCGCATGTGACCCTCGCCACGGGAACGGTCAATCACGTCATCAATCTATTCGACAACTTGACCGGTATCGATCTCAAGACCTTCGAGAAAATGAGCGGCGGCCTGGTCTACGATAAGGGACGCGGTTTCGCGCAGCCCAATGAGATCGATGTCGATACCTACTACGCGCGGCAGAGAAGCCTGCACGTGGGCGACACTCTTAAACTGCTAAACCGCGATTGGCGCGTCGCCGGAATCGTCGAACCGGGCAAGCTCGCTCATATTTTCCTGCCGATAGAGGTTCTTCAGGATCTTACGAGCAACACTGGCAAGGTCAGTCAAATTTACCTCAAAGTAGACGACCCCAAGAACATTTCCGCAGTGGTCGCTCATTTAAGGCAGAGGCTCGAGGGTTATCCGATTTACCCGATGAGCGAGCTCGCTTCGCTGATTTCCGTGGATAATGTCCCGTGGCTCAAGTCGTTCATCAATGTGGTGATTGGGATCGGCGTGGTGATCGCGTTTGCCGTCGTGTCCCTCTCGATGTACATGGCGGTTCTGCAGCGCACGCGCGAGATCGGAATCCTGAAATCGCTAGGCGCGTCGCGATGGTTCGTGCTTGAGATCATTCTGGCGGAAGCGTTCTTACTCGGTTTGGGAGGCACGATATTTGGAATCCTCCTAAGCTTTGTGACCCGTTGGGTGCTGCGGATCGTGGTACCGGCGTCGCTTCCCCAATCCATTGTTCTCATTTGGTGGCCGATTGCGGGGCTGATCGCCGTTGGCGCCGCGCTGCTGGGGGCCGTGTATCCGGGATTGATCGCCGTTCGCCAGGATCCCATCGAGGCCCTGGCGTATGAGTAGCCGTGTGAGCAGTGAGCCGGTTGCGAATAGCTCGATCATTTCGATACGCGCGCTTCGCAAGATCTACCGCGTCGGCGAAGTGGATGTCGAAGCTTTGCGAGGGGTAGACCTGGACGTCGCGCCTGGAGATTTTCTTTCGATTGTTGGACCTTCGGGTTCCGGCAAATCGACGCTGTTCCACATTGTGGGCGGACTCACTCCTCCTTCTTCGGGCACCGTTTGGGTAGCCGGCGAGAATCTGGCGGCGCTCACGGATGCAGGGCGCACCAGCCTGCGAAAACGGTCCGTCAGCTTCGTGTTTCAAAAGTTCAACCTGCTGCCGAATTTAACGGCGCGCGACAATATCGACGTCGCGCGGTACATTTCCGGATCGGCCAACTCTCATGCGGCCAACGGCTTCACGCCGGAGTTTCAGAATATCTTGGACCTGCTCGGAATTGCGAACCGCTTGGATCACAAGCCGAACGCTCTTTCGGGCGGCGAACAGCAGCGTGTCGCAATCGCGCGCGCGATCGTAAATCATCCGGCGATTCTGCTGGCCGATGAGCCGACCGGGAACCTGGACACCGAGAACTCCGGCGCGGTCCTTAAAATCCTTCGCGATCTCAATGAGCGCCTCGGCCAGACCATTTTGATGATCACCCACAATCCCGAAGCGGCCGCCTACGGGCACCGCATCGTGCATATGCGCGACGGACGAATTGTAGACGCGAACTCTTAATTTCGCGGCCCGGCCGGGGATGGACCAATCGTCCTGCTAAGCGGGATCCTCCGAGAAGACTCATCCCCAGTCCGAACACTAGATCTATCGGCGGCATTTCTTGAAAACTTTGGGGCAAGCCGGCAATAAAGTTTCCGGCTGAGAAGGCCGATGGTACGGTAACAACGGATGGAGCAAGTTTTCCTCCTTCGCTCCTACACGCAAAAGGCCCGCACGAACTGCGCGGGCCTTTTAAGTTGAACATGTACAGCCGCTTATGCCGTTGCGGGCATTCGCACGATTCTCTTTTCGAAAGCGTACTGCACCAGATGGGCGCGATTGTGGATATCCAGCTTCCGCATTAAATTAAATTTGTGGGCCTCAATCGTTTTTACGCTCAATCGCAAAATCCAGGCAATCTGCTTGGTCGAATTGCCTTCCGCGATCAGTTTTATCACTTCTTTCTCGCGCGCGGTCACGGTCGACGACCGCAAGACACTGCCCCGCTTGCGGTCGATTCCAGCCAGTCCCCTGCCCTGAAAATCGACCACCAGCCGCGTTAGCATTCGCGGACTCAGGTAGGTTCCCCCGCGGTGGATTTCGCGGATAGCCTCAATCAGTTCAACCGACCGCGTGTCTTTCAAAATATACCCGGCGGCGCCCAATTCCATGGCTTCAACGAGGTAATCCTCCTCGTCATATGTCGTCAAGAAGCAGATGCGCGTGGGAATCGGGAGCTTCCGAATCTGCCTGACCGCTTCGAAACTGCTGAGTCCCGGCATCCCGATTTCCATCAGAATCAGGTCCGGCCGAACCTCGGCGTACTTCATTACGGCCTCCGAACCATCCGCCGCTTCTCCGGCGACCTCCAATCCGCCTTCCATTTCGAAAAGCGCTCGTAATCCCTCGCGGAAAAGAGTGTGTCCATCGACCAGTAGAATCCGAATCTGCGGCATCTCACCAGAAACCTCGCTAATCCATCGGAGGACTGGAGAGAAAGCTTTACGGCTTGCTTTGACGCGCGGCCGTGGTGGCGGTCCGGCTAATATCTTTCGCGCCGCGCGCCCGCAGCAAATCCGCTACATCCGTGAAACCGTTGCTTAACGCGGCGTGCAGGGGGCTTGAACCGCTCTTCGCGCAAACGTTCACGTCCGCGCCCTTCTCAATCAAGAGCCGCACCACGGCTTCGCGCCCCATTGAAGCCGCGGTGTACAGGGGCGTCGAGCCGGATTCCGCTTCGAGGGCGTCCACCTCGGCGCCATTCGCCAGCAGCAGCGTGGCAACGTCGCGATTGCCGCTGAGCGCCGCGTCGTGCAGCGGCGTTGCCCCAAAACTGTTCCGCCCGTTTACTTGAGCGCCGTTGGCCAACAGCAATCCCGCAATTTCGGGGTAGCCTTTTAAAGCCGCATCGTGCAGCGGCGTGGAACCCGATTTACCTTTGACATTCACGTCCGTCCCGCGTTGCAGCAGCATCTCGACGACATCGATTTGCCCTTTCAGGACGGCCTCATTGAGCAAATTCGATTCGGCCGCGGCGCGGGGTCTCCGGCGCTGAGTCCTCGCCAAGAGCAGTTGAACGACATCGGGATGGCGGAACCGCGCGGCGTTTTCGAGCGCCGTGGCGCCGGAGCGGTCGGCCTTGTCCGGGTCGGCGCCCTTTGATAACAGCAACTCCACCATATCGCGATGGCCTCGAATGGCGGCTTCGTCCAAGGGCGACGCCCCGGTTTCGCTGTTAACGGTGTTGATTTCCGCGCCGCTCTCGATCAGGAGCCCGGCGGTATCGGTATATCCTTTCCCGGCGGCTTCTTCGAGCGGCGTGGAGCCGGAACGATCCCGTCCATTGACCTTCGCGCCGCGCGAGAGCAGCAATGCGGTCAATTCCGTGTAACCCCGAGAGGCCGCTAAGTGCAAGGCAGTGGCGCCGTCGCGGGAACCCGCCGCGAGATTCGCGCCGCGGTCGAGCAGCAGCTCCGTCACCTCGCGATTGTTCTTGATCACTGCATAATCGAGCGGCGTGGATCCGGCTTCCAAATGCTTGGCGTTCACGTCGGCGTGGCGGTCGAGCAGCAGTTTGATAACATCCGCGCGGCCGTTCCAGACGGCATCGTGCAATGGGGTCGCGCCTAGCGCATCGCGCGCGTTGGGATCCGCGCCCCCGTTCAAAAGTTTGCCGATTTCATCGATATCGCCGGCGCGCACGGCCTCATGAAGATCGGCCGCCGGGGAGGAAAGCGCGAGCAGGAAAAGGAGGAGAACGGCCATTGCATTTTCGCGCAGACCAGACGCTCGACCACAAGTGTCCACATGAGTCACCGTTTACAACACCGGGCTATCGTTGCCCAACATCGCGCGGCGGACAATCTTAATCGGCGGGAAGCCCTGTTTCATAAAGCTGTTATGAAACTCTTCCAGCGTGTATCGATCGCCGCGCAATTTTTTGTAGTCCTCCCGCAATTTTAAAATCTCCAGCTTGCCGAGCGTGTAGTACAGATAAGTCGGATCGGAAGTTCCGCGCTTGGTCTCGCGTTCGCCGTTCGCCCGCGTCTGCATGCCTTCCTTCACGAAAAAATCGATTCCCTGTTCGTAAGTCATCCTGCCCGCGTGCATCTGAATGCCAACGATGTACCGGGCATTACGCAGCAGCGCGTCCTGCAGTTGGCCGAGCCGCAATTTCGGGTCGTGATCTCCGTAGCCCTCGTCCAGCATCACTTGCTCGCAATAATGCGCCCAGCCCTCGGCGTTGGTATTCGCGCCCAGAAGCTTGCGCACCTTCGATGGCGCATTCTGCACCCATAAGAACTGCACATAATGGCCGGGATAGGCTTCGTGAATCGCGGTGCTGATAATCACGCCGCGATTAAACGCGGCCATATGCTCTTCCACCTGCTTGGGGGACCAGCTTTTCCCGGGCAGCGTCACATTGAAAAACGCCTCTTTGGCCACATTCTCAAATGGCCCAGGCGTATCCATGGACGCGAAGGTCAGCGCGCGAATGAACGGCGGAGTTTCCTCCAGGATCGGCTTCACCGGCGAAGGAATAGTTATGATTTTGTGCTGGATAATGAAGTCCTGAAGGCCGCCAAGCACGTCGCGAAACGCTTGCAGCAGCTTGCTGGGCGCGGGATGATCCTTCTCCGCGTCCTCCAGAATCTGTTGCGGCGTGCGTTTCGGATCGATCTTCGCGGCGGTGCGCCGCAGCGCCTCCTGGTTTTCGTGCAAATTGCGATAGCCAATCTGGAGAAGCTGGTCGAGAGGCGTTTCCACCATCTCCTCGTACAGTAATTTCTTGCGATAGTTCTCCGCTCCCAAGCGGAAATCGCCTTGGGAGCGCGGCAGCAAATCGTTCTTTAGATACGCCTGATACCGATTGAGTAGATCCACGACAGCTTGATTGGAAGCACGAAAATCCGCCAGCAATCCGGTGTCGGTTACTTTCTGAAACGCCAGCGGCACGTCCTTCTCGAAGAAGCTGACGATGCCGGGCAACTGTTCGATCGCGACCTCCGTATAAACGCGCGGCGGGTTCTTCAAATTCGCGCGCGCCGCCGCGAAGACCTGAGGCATTTGCCGCTCGCGCGCGATCACCGCTTTCAACCGCTCGGCCGGCGGCGCAAATGTCCGGCTCATGATCGTGAAAACACTGCTGCTGACGCCGCTAGAATAGTGGTCTGGATTCTTTTCCCACGAGCGGACATGTTCGAGCTCGAGCAGCGTAGCTTCGATATTCGCAAGGACAAGCTCGCGATCCGCGGCAGTCTCGGGCGCAAGATCGCGAGAATCGAAATCCTGAACCTGTTTCAGGAATCGATGAAGCGCCGCAACCTGGGAGTCTATCGAGGATCGGGAATAATCTTCCAGCCGGGTATCGTACCGATGGAAGCCCGCGGAGGTGCCGGCCGTGGGTTGGAACCGGAAGTACACCTCATCGAAGTAGCGTTCGGCAAGCTGGGGAAACGTTTCCGCGTATACAGCACTCGAGGACATGGTAAGCATCAACAGTAGACGCAGCACCGTCGTTGGCATGAAAGGTTTGAGCTCAAACGGCTATGGACGCTCGGCGGGCCTTCGGTGGTCCGCCTCTTTCCAGCCTTCGCGCGCCTGGTGCCCGGCTTCCCGCAGTTTTACAGCGGCTTTTTCAGCCGCTCTCTGGGTCTCGTCGGCAATTTCGTGCGCGGCTCTTCCCGCCTTGCGCGCGGCGGTATCGACGCCGTTATCAGTCGGGCGCTCCGCTCGATCGCGCCGCTCCCGGGCGGCTTCCCGTTCGCGCGCGTTGGAATTGGTATCGAAGCGCGTGCAAGCGCCCATGGCCGCAATCAGCAGAGCCGCAATCAAAAGAGTGCCAAGTCGCATAGTTTACCTACCAACTATTATGCGCCGGGGCCTCAATACGTTCAGTATGACAATCGGATCCCGAACTGAATCACGCGGCCCGGCCCGGCGGTCGTGATCTGTCCGAAGCTCGATGCGGTGACGCTGCCGTTCGGATCGTTGAACTGCGGCGTATTGAATGCATTGAAGAACTCGGCGCGGAACTGGACTCGAATACGCTCGCGAACCACTTGGGTACGGCTCAAGGAAAAGTCGAGCGTATCGATTCCGGGAGTTCGCAGGTTGGGTTCGGTACGCGAATCGTTGCCCTGCGAGTAAGTAGGCGCGGGCGCGAACGCCGTCGTATCGAACCATCGATCGAGCGTTTGTTGGCCATCCGGAAGCACGCCCGATTTCAGCCGTAGCGCCGCCGCGCCTACACCTGGCAGGCGCGTGTTGTTCGGCCCGGTGATCACGATTGGGAGCCCTTTGCCGTAGGTGCTGATCCCGCTCATCTGCCAGTTGCCGGCAATCCGGCTCGCCAATCCTTTGCCCAAAAATCTCTTGCCTTGCCCGAAAGGAAACTCATAGATGTAATTCAGCACCACGTACTGGGGGCGGTCATAATCGCCGATCGATCGCGAGAGCCGCAGATTGTTGGGATCGATAAAGCTGGTGCGTCCGCCGAAACGCTCCTGCACATCGTCGATCTGCTTGCTGATCGTATACGACAACTGCACCGATAAGCCGTGCGAGGTCCGCTTCTCGGCGCGAACGGTCATACCGTGATAAATGGAATCGCCGACGGCGTCGCGGAAGCGCGTGATGTCGGTGTACTGGCTGAACGGCCGCAGCAACTGCGACCGGCGAACGGTGGGCACGCTCAGCGACCCCGTCGGAATCAAGCCGTAGTAAGGGTTCTGGACCAGATCGTCCAGCGCGGAGCCGAGCGCAAGATATTGAGTGCTGACGGCGTTACGATTCCGGTTTACCCAGATTTTTTCGCCGCGGCTGCCTACGTAAGCGACTTCCACCAATAGATCGTTGCGGATAGTGTGTTGGAAGTTCGCGTTCCAGTGTTGGTTGTAGGGAGTCACCCACTCGCGGAAGGCGGTACCGATGCTGGTTCCCACGCCCGTGGTGGGCACGGGAAGAAATCCCGCTTGGAAAGCTTGCGCCACGCTAGCTCCCGCGGGCGGCGTATTCGGAGCGGCGGGCGGCTGCCCAAGAAACACGGGAGTCTGCGCGAGAAAGCCGCTGCCGAGATCGCTTGCACCCGCGCCGATTCCGCCGCTTCCCGGAAAATAAAAAATCCCGTAGCCGGCGCGGAACACGGTGCTCTTCATGAAGTGCCACGCGAGACCGGCCCGCGGCGCGAAGTTGTTCTTATCGGGATTGCTCTGGTAACGCGGATTTCCATCTCGCCCCGTAAATCGCAGCAGACCCTTGCGACCGGTAACCGGGTCCGTGAAATTCGGATCGAAAAATCCGAGTTGGTTAAAGCGGTCATTCCATGGCGTCTGATACTCCCACCGCATTCCGATGTTGAAAGTGAGGTTACGCCGCGCCTTCCAATCGTCCTGCACGTAAAAGCTATAGAACCGCTGCGACGCCGCGAGCGATGGATCGGCCGAAAAAGAACCGCCGGTGGGCGCTCCCAGCAGAAACGTCGCGACTCCGTAACCGGCCGCGCCGCTTGAGGCCACGGGGTTCGGGCCCTGCGTAAACGTCCGGTCGAATTGGTAAAGTCCCGATGGCCGCTCGGGCCGGAAAATGTTGAATGTCTGAAACGTGTAGTCGGTTCCAAACTTCACGGAGTGCGGGCCGTGCAGCCAAGTAACGTGTCCCTGCGCTTCTTCAACCTGTTCGGCGTC
This sequence comes from Acidobacteriota bacterium, assembly GCA_030946965.1. Lineage (GTDB taxonomy): Bacteria > Acidobacteriota > Terriglobia > Bryobacterales > Bryobacteraceae > JALYXS01. The sequence continues at coordinate 1,762 of JALYXS010000471.1, read as the reverse complement.
GGTGAAGTCGGATGCGCGGTCGGGTCCAAGGTTTACGGAATCGGCGATCTCAAAGCGAGGAAACAGCAGCGTCCCGGCGCGGTCCTTCAAAGACCGCGGCAATCCGAGTTGCGTAAAGTCGTACCCTACGCTGCGGGGCGCCGTCTTGATGATGTTTCGCGTAAAGCTCGCGCGGAATTCACCGATCAAATTTGGCCGGAAAGTCGCCGTGTCGCTCAGCACTGAAGATTTTGGATGACTCTCGATCCGGCCCTGCTCCCCATTGACTCCCTCGCCCGGAAACGCCACGTTGATCCCTGGCGTGAATTGCGCGTTATTCTGCTGTCCGTAGGTCGCAAAGATGCGATTGTTCGCCGTAATGCCGTGGTCGAAGCGCAGAAAGATCCGGCCCGTGTCGTTTTGACGAGTGGCATTCTGAACGAAGTTGTTGATCAGGCCGGAACGGTTCGCTTCGGGAATTAGTTGCAGCACCTTGAGTGAGACCGGATTGAAGCGGTCGGCTGGAATCTTGTTTCCGGGAAATGGATCGCGCAAGTATTGGCCGGGGCGATCCGGATCGGCGCGAGTCGTCGCCGGATCGTAGATCTGAATCAACTGCCCGCGATTTGTAGTCGTCTTGGAGAAATCGCCCGTGCGCTCGAGCGCGGTTGGCACGGTGTTGACGACATTGTCCGGAGACCGCTGCGGCGCCTCTTCCCAATTGGCGAAGAAGAACGTGCGATTGCGGCCGTCGTAGAAGTGCGGGATCAAGATCGGGCCGCCGCCGGCAATCCCGTATTCATTGCGCCGGAAGGTGCTCCGGGCGAGGCCGTTGCGGTTGTTGGTCCAGCCGTTTGCGTTAAGTTTGTCGTTGCGCAGGAATTCATAAAACGCGCCGTGCAGTTCATTGGTGCCGGAACGCGTAGCGGCGGTGAGAACGCCTCCGCCCGACCGCCCGAATTCGCTCGAGAAATTGTTCGTGACCACCTTGAACTCCTGAACGGCCTCTAGCGGCGGACGATAGGAGATATCGTTGGTGGTGCTGTTGCGGGTTTCCGCGCCATCCAAAAGGATTTCGCTGGTGTTCGAGCGGCCGCCGTTAATAACCGGCCCCGCGCCGCTACCGCCTTTCGGAAGCACGCCCGGAGCGAGCAGCACGAGCGCATAAGGATCGCGGCCAAGTAGCGGCAATTCGACGATCTGCTTCGACCCAACCACGGTTCCGAGCGAAGAGCTTTCCTGCTCCAATTGCACCGCCGTCGCGGAGACGGTGACCTCCTGTTGCAGGGAACCGACCACGAGAGTGGTGTTAATAGTGGCGGTGAGCCCAACCGTCAAATGGATTCCCGAGATACGCGACGCATTGAAACCTTGCTTCTCGGCGAGAATTTCGTATTCGCCGGGCGGGAGGAAGGGCAGCCGGTAGTAGCCGTCCGCGTTGGTTTTGGCTTCGGATGCGACGCGAGTCTGTTGATTCGTGGCGGCGATGCGGACATCCGGAATGGCGGCGCCGGACGGATCGGTGACGGTTCCGGTCAGAGCGCCCTGTTCCACCTGGGCGAAATCGATCGAGACCAACGCGAGACAGACTAAGGAAAGAGCGAGCAGACGCGGCATATACGACTTACCTCCTGACGAGTGTAAGTCAGAAGTGTAGGTCAGTATATCCGGTTCAAGCGAGAACTTGTTTGATAACCGTTCCGCCCGTATCCGTCAATCGCATGTTGCGGCCGCCGCTGTAATAGGTAAGCTGCATGTCGCTGAGACCCATCAGGTGCAGCAC
>JALYXS010000468.1 GCA_030946965.1 Acidobacteriota bacterium | reverse complement strand
TCCACACTCGTGTGGACGCATGCGAGAGGCTGCCAATCCGGGCGTCGGCACGAGTGCCGACGCGGCACGCAAGAGTGCGTGCGCCACGGATGCCTTCAACATTATCAAAAGCTCCCCGTCAGCGTTTGCAAATCGGCCAACGCGACTCGATACCTTACCAAACCATCGTCATAGGCGTTGCGCGCCAGCGTCAGTGTCGATTGCGCGTCTACAACTTCAAGCGCCGTGGCCTCGCCCGCTTGATACCGCAGAATAGTGAGCCGCAGGCTTTCAGCCGCTATTTCCGAAGAGCCGCGCAACGAATCCATCTGAGCCAACGCAGTCTGGGCCTCTTTGTAGTAAGACGCCAGGTTGGCTTGCAACTGCCGCTGCGCAATCGTGAGATCGGATTGCGCCTGCCGCTCCCGCAACGACGCCTGTTTGATCTTGCTCTTGGTCGCGCCCCAATTCCACACCGGAATGTTCAGCGTGACCTGCGCCGAATACCCGAGGTTCTGGCGATAGGGAACGCGGCCTATATCTAACGCAGGAGTATCGGTGCGCGCGGCGAACTGATTGGCATTGATGCCGTAAGAGAAATCGAGCGCGAACGAAGGCAAGTAAGCGTAGCGCGCCACGCTGATGCCATAACCCGCTTCGACCAGACTTGCCCGCGCGGAGCGCACCTCCGGGCTGCTCGCCGCGGCTTGCGTTTGCACTTCGGGATACCGCGGCAACACGGCTGCCGCCTGCAAATCGTCCGCCACCGAATAATCCTGCTGAAAGCTCGGGAAGATCAAAACGGCCAACGCGATCTTCGCTTTATCGATGTTCAGTTGCGCATCCTGCACGTCGCGCTGGCGCTGTTGGAACTGAAGCTGCGCCTTGATAACATCAGCGTGCGCCACCTCGCCTCCACGTTCCTGTTTTTGAGTGATATCGAGAAATCGCCGCGCTTCGGTCAGGCTCAATTGAGCGTTAGCCAACTTCCGCTTCGCGGAGACAATCGTGTAATAATTTTGGACCACGGTGAAGTTGAGCCCGCGGGTGGCAACGTCAAGCTTCGCCTTCGCGGTAGCTTCGGCTGCTTGCGCGCGGCGAATTTCTCCCCGTCGCACCAGCGACAGAAGCTCCTGATGAACTACGGCCTGCTCGTTATAGACATGCACGCCATCGTTTGCGACAAAGACGCCGGAAGGCGTTCCGTTCCCCTCTGTATAGATAAATTGATTGAAGGCGTTGAGCGAAGGTAAGGCGGCGGCTTTGGCTTGAACCGTATCCTGTTTCGCGAGCGCGGCGGCGATGGACGCGGTCTCCACCTGCGCTCCGTATTTGCGGGCGCGCGCGATCGCATCCGGGAGAGTGACCGTTATGCCCTCCAAGGGGGCCGCAACCTGCGCCAGAAACGCCGGGGCATGCAGAAGGATCGCGAGTGTCGCGACAAGGGCCTGGCGTCTTTCCGATCTCATTTTGGGGCCAGGCCGTTTTGCTATTTTCCGCCCCACTTCAGCAAGCTGGTGCACGGCCTGGTAAGCGGATCCCGATAGTGATTCGGGCTCACGCGCAAGGCAAAACCCAGCCGCCCGGTCTGGTGCGGCACGATGTCTTTGGAAAACACGGTCACCGATCCAACCCTTTCCGTGGCGGGCAATGTTACCAGTTCGGTTTCTTCGAGTCCGCCGCTCGTCCCCACTCTCCCCAGAACCGCTTCCACGCGCACGTCCTCCGGCGTGAGTCCCGCCATCTCGACGGCTGCCCGGACAGGTACAGTCTTTCCGCTGGTAACCGCCCCGATCGGCGCGGGCCCCATCTCGACGAAATTCACGCGGTCCCAAACTTGCCGCACGCGCGCGTTCCACGAAGCCCGCTCGCGGGCTTTCTCAAAATTGCGCGCGCTTAATTCCATGAACGCATCGTGCGCGGGCGCGTATAGCTGGTCGTTGTATTCGGTCACCATGCGGCGCGCGTCGTAGCGAGGCGTGATGTTCATGATGCACTGTTTCACCCGGCGCATCCACTCGGTGGAGCTGCCGTGTTCCCGGCGGTCGTAGAACATTGGAACAATTTCATTTTCGAGCAGGTAATATATCGCGCTTGCGTGCAGTCCGTCCTGATCGTCGGAGTAATCCTCGCGGTCGCCGATGGCCCAGCCGCCGGATTGCTCATAAATTTCATCGAACCAGCCGTCCAGAATGCTCAGATTCAGCACGCCGTTCATGGAAGCTTTCATGCCGCTGGTGCCGCACGCTTCTTCTCCGCGCCGCGGCGTGTTCAGCCAAACGTCGACGCCCTGAAGCATCTCTCGCGCGACCTTCATGTCGTAATCCTCCACGAAAACAACGTGCTTCCAGAGTTCCGGATCGCGCGAAAGAGCCACGATTTCACGAATAAATGTCTTGCCCGGCTGATCTTTCGGATGCGCCTTGCCGGCGATAATAATCTGCACGGGACGCTCGCGGTCGCGCAAGATTTTTTTGAGCCGCTCGACATCGCGAAACAGCAGCGTGGCGCGTTTATAAGTGGCGAACCGCCGCGCGAAACCGATGGTCAGCGCGTTCGGGTCAAGCACTTCGGACGAATACCGCACCTCCGCCGCCGCTGCCTTTCGACGCGAAGCCGATGCCGTTTGACGGTCGCGAATGAACGCAATCAGCCGCCGTTTCCGCCGCCGGTGCGCTTCCTGCAATTCTTCATTCGGGATCTCTTTCACCAGCTCCCAAGTTTTCGAATCGCCGTGCCGCTCGCGCCAATCCGGTTCCAGATATTGGTCGTATATATCGGCTAGATCGCCGTTCAGCCAGCTCGGCAGATGCACTCCATTGGTGACGGACGTTATCGGCGTTTCATTCACCGGCAACTCGGGCCACAATCC
>JALYXS010000420.1 GCA_030946965.1 Acidobacteriota bacterium | reverse complement strand
CGCATCCGTTATGCGTCCCGTGAGAGATGCCGTTTGAGCGTGTAGAGACTTACCGAGAAACGCGCCGATTATTAGGGCTGCGGCAAAGCGGGCCATATGGATCATGTAACACAACCGAGAAGATTCGGCTAATCCCGGCGCAGTCGAGAAATCGTATAAAAGTTCCCAATGTAGAGTACTTCTTACTGACTGGCGGACGTCTATCTTACTTATTTCGCCCTGGATTTGTGAATCTTAATTGGTCCTTTTCGTGCTATCTAACATCGCGGAGAGGAAAATGAATCATTCTGTAAAATCGTTCGGGCGCGCTTTGGCTCTGGCAGGGCTCATGACGGGCGGGTTGGCCCTGGTTCCCGCCAGTGCGCAAGATACAAACACTTCCGCCAAGCCAGATAACACGAAAGTAAACAAACGCGACCGTCCACCTTCGGCTGTTACCGCGGATCAGCAGAAAATGAACGGTGGCGACCGCGAGGTTACGCGAAAGATACGGCGGGCCGTCTACGCGGATAAGTCGCTTTCAACTTACGCGCACAACGTGAAGATTGTCACCGTGGATGGAATGGTCACTCTGAAAGGCCCAGTCCGGTCGGAAGAGGAAAAAAAGACTGTTGAGTCAAAAGCGACCGAGATAGCCGGCGCCGGTAAAGTAACCAACGAGATTTCGATTAAAAGCGGCACGGCGGGAACCGGTCGCCACAAGAAGGCCGCAACCATGTAGGCAGTTCGGGCCAAGCGTTCGCTTGCTTGAACTCACTGTAACAATTCAGCTAAAAAAGGAGAAATATTATGGCAGGAGCAAACACGGCAGTATTTGGAATCTATTCAACGCGACCGCAAGCGGAAGAAGCGGTCGATGCTTTGAGGCAGGCTGGATTCAGGAACACGGACATTTCTGCGTTGTTCCCCGACAATAAAGGTTCGAAAGATTTTGCGGTCGAGAAAAATACCAAGGTTCCTGAAGGCGTCACGACGGGAGCGACGACCGGGGCTGTCGCCGGTGGTGTCTTAGGTTGGCTTGCGGGAATCGGCGCCTTGGCGATCCCGGGCGTGGGTCCTTTCATCGCCGCCGGCCCAATTATCGGCATGCTCGCTGGCGCAGGTACTCTGGGTGTCGCCGGTGGCATTGTGGGCGCTCTTTCCGGATTAGGCATGCCGGAGTATGAAGCCAAGCGTTACGAAGGCCGCGTCAAGAGCGGCGGCATTTTGCTCTCCGTGCATTCCGATAGCTCCGAGTGGACCAGCAAGGCGAAGGAAATTCTCGAACGTACCGGTGCCGAAGACATTGCATCGGCTGGTGAGAAGGCGGTCAGCACGCACACGGTAGGCGATCGTAAATTAGATCCCGATTACTCTGAAACGAGCCGCGGAACTACCACTCCTTTGAGCGACACCGCCGATTTGGATTATGACGCGGATCGCACTGGCACTCGCACCACGACCACGACAACGGGCAAGAAGTACGACATCTAATTACGTCGTAACTATTCTGTAACGAGGCGGCGGCACGCGGATAATACCGCTGCCGCCCTTTTCGTTTCTCCTCCCGCTACAATGGCGAGGTGACTCGCCGATCTCTCCTGCTTCTCATTCCATTTGCCGTACTGCTCTTTGGTTGTAGCCGCGCGAAGACGCCGCAGGTTTTCCGCGTTGTTTTTGAGACCACGAAGGGGACTTTTACGGTAGACGTGTTGCGCGCCTGGTCGCCATTGGGTGCCGATCGTTTCTACGATCTCGTCCAACAAAAATTCTTCGATGGCGGCCGTTTCTTCCGTGTATTGCCAAACTTCGTGGTGCAGTTCGGCATCAACGGAAATCCCGAAGTTACCCGGAAATGGGAGTCTGCCAAGATCGACGACGATCCAGTGCAACAGAGTAATCTCGCGGGTTATCTAAGCTTCGCAACCGGCGGCCCGCTCACGCGAACCACTCAAATTTTCATTAACGTTGCCAATAACCCAAGACTCGATAAAGTCGGCTTCTCCCCTTTCGGAAAAGTGATCAGCGGGATGGATGTCGTTGCCAGTCTGTACAGCGATTACGGAGAGGGGGCGCCGCGCGGCAAGGGTCCCGATCAAAAGCGCATCGAAAGCGAAGGAAATAGTTATCTCGAAAAGGAGTTCCCGAAGCTCGATTACATCAAGAGCGCGAGGGTGGCCGCACAAGGTCTGTAGACCCTCTTTTGAATGGGCGTGCCTGCCTGATTTGCTACAATGCTATTGCAATTCAGTTGCTATGTTGCAGACTCTGGTAATCACCCTCCGTGAAGGCGTCGAAGCCTCGCTCGTGATCGCCATCGCGATCGCGTATCTCAAGAAAATCGGACGCGCCGATCTTCTCCCTTCCGTTTACCGGGCCTTCGTAGCCGCTGTAATCGCTAGCTTTGCGGCGGCTTGGGCTCTATCGAGAATTCCTCACAGCGACGAAGCATACGAGGGCTGGACGCTCCTCGTCAGCGCGGTTTTCGTACTCAGCATGGTCGTCTGGATGAACCGCCACGCGCGAGGCTTAAAAGGCGAAATTGAAACTCAGTTGCAAAATAAGTCTTCTTCCGAAGCATCCCGGTGGGGGATCTTTTTTTTCGTCTTCCTGATGGTTTTCCGCGAAGGAGTCGAGACGGTCCTGATGCTGGGCGCGGTCACCCTGAATAGCTCCGGAATCTTCGAGCTGCTCGGCATCGCGATCGGTCTCGCTCTCGCCATTCTTTTCGGCGTGAGTTTCGTGCGCGGGACCATCCGGGTAAATTTGAAGAGTTTTTTCAAGATGACCACCGTCATTCTGATGGTGGTGGTCGCGCAACTGATAATTACGGGACTGCATGAGCTTTCGGAAGGTCAGATTTTGCCAGGCAGCGCTGGCGAAATGGCGCTGATCGGTCCCATCGTGCGCAATGAGGTTTTCTTTTTCGTGGCGATTCTTTCTCTTGCGGGTGCGATGCTGCTGATGGAATGGCGGAATCGCCGGTCCGCCGCGCTCCCGGGGCTTGAAGGCGCGGCTCTGCGTCGCGCGAAATGGTCGGCCCGGCGCGAGAAGCTTTGGATGACGGCCTCCTGCGCGGCCTCCGGAATATTCATACTCGCGATCACCGCGGAATTCATCTATGCAAAGCAATCGAGCGGACTTAGCCCGGCAACGCCGATCGAGGTCTCGGGCGGCGAGGCTCGCATCCCCGTGTCCGAGGTGAGCGACGGCAATCTGCACCGCTTTGCCGTTGTTTCGGAGGGCGTCACAGTGCGAATCATCGTAATTGAGCGCCCCGATAAAACGCTCGCGACGGCGTTCGATGCGTGTGAGATCTGCGGCAACCAGGGCTATTATCAAAAAGGTCTGAACGTGATTTGCCGCAACTGCGCTTCCGCGATTTTTATTCCGTCCATCGGGGTTCACGGGGGATGCAATCCGATCCCGCTCGAATCGAAAGTGGAAAATGGGCAGTTGATCCTTCCCGCCGCGAAGTTGTTTGCGGGTGTCCGGCTGTTCCGCAATACGCCCCGCAATGTGCCCAGCAACGCGAGCCGGTAATGTTTTGGCGTTTCGTGGCGGAATCTTTGCGGCGCGCCCCCCGGCGGAAGGCCATGACGGTTGCCGCAATCGCGATGGGTTCCGCTGTTGCGACCGCAATGCTCGGCGTGACTCTCGATATCGGCGACAAGGTCAATCGCGAGCTTCGAGCCATTGGCGCCAATATTCTGGTCACTCCGAAATCACGCGCGCTGCCGGTGGAAATTGCGGGTATTCGCATGGCTCCGGCCGGGCAGCCGGATTTCATCCCGGAAGCGCAAATCCCGCGCATCAAATCTATCTTCTGGCAGCTCAATGTTACGGCCTTCGCCCCATCTCTTGAATCGAGCTGGCGGAGCATTCCCGTTCAAGGCGTCTGGTTCAATAAGTTGTATCGGACACCCGACGGCCGCGAGCTGCGGACGGGCGTGCGCACGCTGAATCCGTCTTGGAGCTTAGAGGGCGCATGGCCGGACGACGATGCGCCAGCCTGTGTCGCGGGCACCGCCGTTGCCAAGCGGCTCGGTCTTCAACCCGGTGGCTCCGTTAGCCTGTTCGAACGATCCATTCCGGTTGCCGGAATATTACGGACGGGCGGAGAAGAGGACGACCGCATTCTGGTGCCTCTCGCGATGCTGCAGCGGATTCTGAATCGTCCGGGACAAGTGGACCAAATGGAGGTCGCCGCGCTCACCAAACCGGAAGACGCGTTCGCGCACAAAGATCCCAAACGGATGACGCCCGCCGAATTCGAGCGCTGGAACTGCACCAACTACGTCGGATCCATAGCGCACGAAATTGAAGAGGTGCTGCCGATGACGGACGCGCGCCCAATCCGGCGCGTGGCGGACAACGAAGGCCGGGTGCTATCGAAAATTGGCGGCTTGATGTTCCTGATCGGCTTGGCGGCGCTACTCTCGGCGGGGCTTACCGTGTGGAGCGTAACGGCTGCCACCATGGTGGAACGGCGGGGTGAGATCGCCATCATGCAGGCGACCGGCGCCACGGATTGGACCATCGTCGGCCTGTTCGCGGCCGAAGTCGCGCTCGAGGGTTTCGTGGGCGGACTGCTCGGCGCGCTCGCCGGAATCCAGATGGCGCGCTGGGTGGGCCGCTCCGTGTTTGCCGCGGCGTTCTCGGAAACGACTGGCGTTCCCGGAGTGCTTGCGCCCACGGTGATTCTAGTCGCGGTGGCGGTCGCTCTGGCAGGCGCGATACAGCCCTTGCGCCGCTCGCTTCGAATGGATCCCGCCGGCGCACTTCGGGAAGGCGTCTAGTGTTCTGGAATTTCGTCGTGAGCGCGCTCCGCTACCGGCGCCGCCGCCTTCTGCTGGCTTTCGCGGCTCTTTCCATGGCTGCGGCTCTCGCCACCGCGCTGTTCACCATCTACGCCGATCTGGACCGGAAGGTTCGCGCGCAATTCCGGGGGTACGGGGCAAACCTCGTGATCGTGCCCGCTGGCTCCGGGACAACCGTCCCGCTCGAAGCGGTCCGGCAAGCCGAATTGCAGGGCGCCGCGGCCACTCCATCTCTTGCTTCCATCGGCCGCATTGGAGTTGAGCCGGTGGTCTTGGAGGGAGTGGACTTCGCCCGCGCGCGGCCGTTCACGGAATACTGGCGCGTCGAGGGATCGCGAACCGCGTCC
>JALYXS010000406.1 GCA_030946965.1 Acidobacteriota bacterium | reverse complement strand
TGCTGGCTTGGCGAGTGGTGTTCATGTGATGCTTACGCGGGGTGGATAGAATTGATTGCGGTGCTTATAGCTACTGCTGTGCTGACTTGGATCATAATGCAGTTCAAGTACGGTTCAAGAGTGCTTTCAGTTCCTAAGCGCGGCCCGCGTCTTGAATACGTGGCCTGTTCGCCGGAGGGAACTGGGCGCTTACAGACGGCCCTTACTCACTATTAGTCATGCATATCCGCAACGCAGAAACGCGGTTTGTGAATGAAGCTAACAATGTCCATGCGACCATAGAGTATGAAGATGAATTACACACGGATCGATATGTAGTTAGAGATGCCGTTTGGAGGCCCGAAAATCAAGGTATTTCGCCCGGGCTGCACGGGTCGATATCTCTTGAGGGAGGCCAAGACGATAATCTGATTGTGTTGTGTCAGGGTCCAGACGGAAAATGGCTTACTGCTTTAGATCCAGATTCACGAGCAAAAGAGTTGAAGCCCGGCCATTGGAAAGTTCGAGTCAAATTCAGTGCCGATAATTGTGGTGATCTCAAATTGATTGGTGGTTTCACTATCCACCGGGACAATCGCTTTGAGCCAGATAAGCCGGCCTTCGGTATTATGCGGCCCCTTCAAAGGCTTTCGTGGTCAGGTAAATGATATCTCTAACGGACGACACATGAAAACTCAAGCTAGCTTCCATCGCCGCAGCAACCCGCGATGTGTGATGTGCGAACTGTGCTCGGCATTTCGAAGGCGATCAACAGCTCATCCGGGAAAATCGCCGCGGGCGTTCGGTTCGATCTGAATCAAAGAATCGTCCACCTCGTCCTCTTCCGGATCGACGATCGCGTAAATCGCATCCAGTTTGTCTTGTAGCAGGCTATTCTGCTCCTCCAGAAACCGGATACGCTCGAGCAATTCTTTTTCCGTCGCCATCGCCTTATTATTCTCGCCGATTCCGGTCATCTGAAGCTGCGAAGAGACGCATCGGCGAGATGGGGAATTCCGTTGAATGAGAATAGCCGCGGCTCGTCTTTGCCGGTTCGCAGCACCGAAATCGCGGTGTTGTACATCAGCCCCGCCAGTTGCATGATCTTCCTTCCGTCGAGCTCCAACGCCGCCCCGACCCACGCGGCAATTGGCGTGGCCGAAGTAAACACCGCGATGTTTTCTTCCCGGCCGCACTCGGGTAGCGCGCCGATGGCCCGCCGCACCCTCTTGCGGAACTGCTCGAACGATTCGCCCTCAAATTCGTGGCGGCCCGCCACCCACGCGCGCACGACGGCGGTGTCGCATGGAGTCCAAGTGTGATGAATCGCGGAATTCTCGTCCGCCATCTCCCGCGTCATCTCTTCGTAACTCGTTCGAAATAGCGGGTCCTCGCGGCACAGTTGAGGCGCGAGGCCCCGGTACACTTCATCCAGATCGAACTCGTTCCAGTTTGTATCGAAAATCAATTCGGGACAGTTCACGCCTTTCTCGATTACGGCGCGGGCGGTGTCGCGCTGACGGGCGAGCGTACCCGAGTAAATGGCACGAAATCGAAGCTCCTGTGACGCGAGATATTCACCCAGAAAAGCGGCTTGCGCGCGTCCTATTTGCGAAAGTTCATCGTAAGACTGGCGCCTTCCGGCCTGTCCGTGGCGGATCAAGTAAATTGAACTCAAAACACCTTATGATAATTCGCGAGCGACAAGGCGCGTGTGGTAGGAGATATGTATGCGTATCGTAGCTCCACTGCTGCTATTCGTTTGCATGATCGCGTCCGGCCAGAAACGTACCGTGTTTCTGATCACCGACGCGGAAGGAGTGGGCGGCGTTTGCCGGCAAGATCAGACGGACCCGAAAGATGCCGAGATGCGGCAACTGCTAACGGGCGAGATCAACGCCGCGGTGGATGGGTTTCTGGCCGGAGGCGCGGATGAGGTGCTGGTGTGGGACGGTCACGATGGAAGCCAGACGCTCTCGACGCTGACTATTCATCCGCGGGCGCGGCTGCTGATGGGATCGCTGGGGCCGACGATGATGATGGAGCGCCGGTTCGCCGCCGTGGCCTATGTGGGGCAGCACGGCAAGGCGAATGTCCGGGGCGGAATCATGGCGCACAGCTACAGTTCTTTGGGAATTCAGAACATGCTGCTGAATGGGAAGCCAGTGGGCGAGATAGATGTGATCGCGGCAATGGCCGGAAACTTTGGAACGCCCGCGATCATGTTGAGCGGCGACCAGGCGGCGGCGAACGAGCTGCACGAGATTGTTCCGCAAGCGGAACTGGCGGTAGTGAAAGAAGGGATCGGGCGCTACACTTGCATCAGCCTCTCGGCGGCGGCCGCGCGAGATCTGATCCGCGGCGCGGCCCGGAAAAGCATGGCGAAAATCGGCTCCATCCAGCCGTATCGCGTGACAGGTCCGGTGACGCTGCAGATCGAGTACACCACTCGCAATTCGCTGCCGCTGGATTCGGAATCGCGGACCGGAGCCGAGGTGCTGGACGACCGGACCATTCGCTTCCGGGGCAAAGACATCGTCGAGGCGTGGAGATTGTACCGGAGCCGGTGATGGCGAAATTGTCACACAGGCCTTGATGTTCAGCCCGAATTTTCAGCCCGGCCCCGGTTGGAGAACTGAATGCCTGAGACCGATCTGTAAGCACGGTATCGAAAGCGAGCTTCGCGCCACTGGCGTGATCGCCTGGTCCGGCTCTTACAACCCCCGGCGCCATTTATCATGAACCCAGCCGAACCTAAGGATTTTCCGCTCGGCCGGTGGAATCTCTGTATCGGTGGCGATGGCCGCCGGGTCCAGGGCTACGTAAACATCGATCTATTTGCGATCCCGGCGTCGATGTGGCCGCGGATGCGGAGCAGCTACCGTTCCAGTCGAATGTTTTTCAGCGTGTCGAGTGTGATGCGGTCTTGGAACACGTCCGCAATCCTGAGCGCGTCATGAGCGAAATCCATCGTGTTTTAACACCGGGCGGCTACGTCCATTTGGTGACGCCTTTCTGTCATCCCTATCATGAGTACCCAAATGACTTCCGCAGATTCACGATCGATGGTCTGAAAGTATTGGCTGGCCCAATGGAAGTTGCCGCCGAAGGATGGCGTACAGGCGCGACGGCAACACTGCTCGTTATCTCGATCGAATACGTAAAGCTGCGCGGCGTCGTAGCCGACATCCTTACCTCTCCCCGGTCGCGCAAAGTGCCGACCGAGCGGTTGGAAGTTTACACACCGGGTTGGCGGACCGAAGCTCGGCGGAGCCGGTGAGGCACAATGGGAGAACGTCCCGCTCCCATGAGGTCCATAGTTTTCATTTTGACGATTGCCGCGCTGACGCTTTCGGGCGCGGACAAGAAGCATAAGGCGCCCGAAGTCGAATTGGCGGAAGTTAGCGTCAGGCGCGGCCGCGGTCTGATCGATATCGACGCGCGCGCCCGCAACGCCACCGCTAAGCCGATCCGCGGCCTCACGCTCGTGTTCCAATTTTTCGGCGCGGAACGCGTGCCCTTGACCTCGCAAAAGGCAACCATCGAAGAAGAATCGCTGGAGCCGGGCGGGGAAGCGGCGATTCATGCGCAGCTCAACGACCCGCCGCGCGCGGTAACACTCGAGATTGCGGTCGTGGACGCTTCCGGCCACGATTTCAGAGTGGCAAAGTCCGGTCCCTATCCGATCGAATAATCTGGAAATGGAAAAAACCATAAGGCCCGCCACGGCCATTCACGGCGCGATCCGGCTTCCCGGCGATAAATCCATATCGCACCGTTACGCCATTCTCGCCGGACTGGCCGAAGGCGTATCGCGCCTGCATAACTACTCGACCGGCGCGGATTGCCATTCCACGTTGAACGCGGTTCGCGCGCTCGGTATCCATGTCGAAGAGGATGGCGCGGACGTAACGATCCATGGCGAAGGCCCGCGCGGATGGAAATCTCCCCGCCAGGATCTCGATGCCGGGAATTCCGGCTCGACCATTCGCATGATGTCGGGCGCGCTCGCCGCGCAGCCGTTTACGTCGCGCATCGGCGGCGACGAATCGCTCTCGCGCCGGCCCATGGACCGGATCATGCAACCGCTCGCCCAGATGGGCGGGCGTGTTACCGCGCGCGACGGCCACTTTCCCCCGCTGACTATCGAGGGCGCCGGTTTGCACGCGATCGACTACACGCTACCGGTGCCCAGCGCCCAAGTGAAGACGTGCATTCTGTTCGCCGGCCTGTATGCCGGCGGCCCGACCATCGTGCGCGAGGCGATCCGCTCGCGCGACCATACCGAAATCGCGTTGCGCGAATTCGGCGCGGATATCATGGTGCGGCGCGGCGTCATTACGCTGCAAGGGCCGGCGATATTAAACGGCCGCGAACTCATGGTTCCATCGGATCTCTCGTCCGCGGCGTTCTTTATCGTGGCGGCGCTGTTGGTGCCTGGCTCGCAGCTTGTGATTCAAGGCGTCGGGCTGAATCCCACGCGATCCACGCTGCTCGATTTTTTGATTTCGGCGGGCGCGCAAATTCGCGTGTTGCACCTTGAGCAGGTCAACGGCGAGCTGATCGGAACGATTCAGATTAATCATTCGCCCGTGCGCGGCGGAGTGATCGAAAAGGCCATCACCGCCGCGC
>JALYXS010000390.1 GCA_030946965.1 Acidobacteriota bacterium | reverse complement strand
GTGCCGGGACGCTTCCGCGGCGGCCGCGGCAGCCTGGACGGCGGCTTGAGCCTCCTGCTGCTTCTTGCGGTAGATCATTTTATACGCGGTTTCCTCGACCGCCTCGATCTTCTTGCGCGCGCCCTCCACAATGTCGCCCAGCCGTTGACTGAATACCGGCAGTTCGCCGATCAAGCCGGACACCTGCGTAAAGGCGCCCAATCCGGCCAAGTACAAGGCGAGCAGAGAGAAAACCCAAACCGCAAAGCTCGCCACGGCCCGAGGAAAGCGTAGCCGGACCAAGATCGAGACGAAAGGCTCCAGAAGGAAAGCTCCGATCACCGCTGTTATCGAGGTAATGAACAGAACCCGCCCGAAATACAAAATGGCAATGATCGTTCCGATGGCGATCACGGGAAGCGCGAAACTACGCAATTCCCGGCGTTCTTCTTTCAAAGGCGAGGCGGTCAAGGGCAATCCCTAATTAAAGCTTTCTCGAATTTAGCACGCGTGTGTTTATAATGAGTTCCTTGAGCACGGGACACGACCGGATTTTGGCGCTGGACCTTGGCACCAGGAGAATCGGCCTTGCCGTCAGCGATGAGTTGGGGATTACGGCGCAGGGTCTCGAAACGCTGGTGCGGACGAATAAACGGACCGATTTCGCCGCGCTTTCCGCAATTGCCGCCGAAAAGCAGGTCCGGCTGATTCTGCTCGGGAACCCCTTGCGCATGAACGGCGATGCGGGGACGCGGACGCAATGGACGCTCGAATTCGCCGAAGATCTGCGGCGCCGCACGGGTATCGAAGTGCGCCTTTGGGATGAACGCCTCACTTCGGTGGAAGCGGAACGCGTGCTGCAAGGCAGCGGAATCGCGAACGATAAGCGAAAAGCAGCCATCGACCGGCTCTCGGCGGTGATCCTTTTGCAAAGCTATCTGGATTCACTGGGGGAGCGCCCAATTTGAGATTCTTGCGGGTACTGCTGGTTCTAGTGCTGCTCGCGACGATTGGCGGCGGATACGTTCTTTTCCTGTTGAGCCGGCCCTATCGCCATTTTGAAACCCGGGCGTTCGTCGATTTTCCCAAGGGCACCTCAACGGAAGAAATGGCCGCGCTGCTTCAAGGCGCTGGCGTGGTTCAGCATTCCTGGATGTTTCTGTTGGCGCGCGCCCTTTCGCCTGGAAGCAAGCTGCAGGCGGGCGAATACGAATTCACAAAACCGGCTTCGACCTTTCAGGTTTTCAAGCGCATCGCGCGCGGCGACATTTTCTATTACGAGCTGCTGGTGCCGGAAGGGAATAACATTTTCGACATCTCGTCGTCGGTTGACCGCCTCGGAATTTTCACGGGCCAAGAGTTCTTGAAGGTGGCGCGGAACCCGCGGATGATCCGCGATCTCGATCCACTGGCGCCCACCCTCGAAGGATATCTATTCCCCAATACGTATCGCTTGAGCCGGCACACAACCCCCGAGCAGCTTTGCCGGCTGATGACCAACAAATTTCGCGAGACCTGGAAAGAGTTAAAGACCGCCGCCAACGTTCACGCCACGGTGACCTTGGCGTCGCTCGTCGAAAAAGAAGCCCGGCTGCCGCAAGAGCGGCCCGTAATCGCATCCGCATTCCGCAACCGGTTGAAAATCGGGATGAAGCTCGATTGCGATCCCACAACCGTTTACGCCGCGCTGCTCGAAGGCCGCTATCGCGGCACAATCTACCGTTCCGACCTCGAAAGCGCCAATCCATATAACACTTATACAAAAGCGGGGCTGCCGCCCGGTCCCATCGCAAACCCCAGCCGGAGCTCGTTGAAAGCCGTACTGGAACCGGCCGACACGAATTATTTATACTTCGTAGCCAAAGGCGACGGGTCCGGCGGCCATCGTTTCTCCGACACCTTGGCAGCTCACAATGCGGCAACGGCGGAGTTCCGGCATTCCGCGAATCGTTAGGTGCCGCGACGCGGTAAGCGGCAAATCGTGAAAGATTACTTGAGCGCCCGGAACTGGAACGCAATCGGGACTGTAATCGGAAAGGTGGAGTGGGAGCAGATGCGCCGCGATCTGCCGGCCATCGCGGAGAAAACACTGCGAGACGTGTTGTGGGAATTGGGGCCCGCGGTCGAGCAGCCTTATCGCGGCATCCGGCAGCACACTTTGGACGAACTGGAAACCTCGCTGCTCGACATGCGGCGGGTATACGCCAGCCGCCCGGAGCTATCGGCGATCTGCCGCGAGATTGTCATCCAAGCGAAAGATCGCGCCCGGTTCGCCGCTCGCAACCCGAAAGCCGCCGCGTTGAAACGCGCAATGAAGGAAGAGATGCTGCGATGGATGCTCGTCTGGCTCGAGGACCCATCCATGTTCGAGCCGTGGGTGCGGCTCCGTAAAAAACAGTTAGATTAAATCGATCGATTCGACCGCGACCGTGTCCCCATCGAGCGCGCCGGTAACCTTGACCTTCAGATCCTTCTCCTTCTCCGTGGCCTTAAGCGCCGCGAGAGCTTTTGAGTTCCCGGCTTCGTCGAATTTGACGAACTTGCCGTCGGAGAGCACGATTCCATAACCGCTCTTCGCGCAAGCGATGGCACACTTGCTGGTGTGGCCGGCCAAGTCTTTCCCCTTGCACATCACGTCAACCAGGGTGCCCGTCCAGGATTCGGCGTAAGCGGCCACGGTGAATAAAGAGAGACAGAGCAGTGTTTTCATGACGACTAGTCTACCCGATATTTTACCCATCTCGATTTCACTCGATATCCTTCGGATCGTTGAACAGAACCGTTAACTTGATCGCGCCATGCTGGAACTGCGGAAAATTGGCGGCGGTCCGATCGCCGGGGTCGAGATTCGACGCGGTGTCGTCGGGCGGAAACAGTACCAGAGAGTTCAGGAAGGCCAACAGGTCTCCTCGATCTCTTGCCGGCGCCGCGGCGTATGCATCTCGCGTCTGTTGCGCTTCGCCGCCGTGCCTCAGAATCACTTCATTTAGATTGATGCTGCGCCCGTCGTGAGCATACGGGGCAGTCGATCCAACTCCCCAAAGGGCGGTGGTCATCATCTGCGTCTGAAGCGTGCCATCGTAATTCCGTTCGTAAAAATTGGGGCCTAAATCGTGACGCTTGAAGTCCGTAAAAATATTTTTAACCAGATAGGGCTGGTAGGCTGGAGTCTGGACTATGGGAAATTGAGGCCCGTCGTATCGAGTCTTCAAAAAACGCGTGGCGGTCGCAAACAGTCCATTTAAATTGCCTTTTGAGGGATCGTAAACGGTTTCCACATCGGCTACCCGGCGGTCGCGGTCGATTCGCAGATCTGAGATATGACACGTCCCGCAGCCGATCTGGTTGAAAACGTTGCGGCCGTTGGCGGTCTGATCGGTCTGTTCGTAAAGAGCGGGTTTGAAATAGTTAAGCAGGTAAAATTCCATGTAATCCACTATGGCTGTTGCCATCTGGTTGCGAACGGAATCGCCCGCGGCGACCTTGGTAGGGTCGGGTTCTGGCGGAACCTCGACGGAATCGAGTCGTCCATCGAGAACCATGCCTGCCGGGGTGGTGACGCGCCCCCCTTTGCCGGCGGCGGTCATCTCCGGGTCAAGCGCCTGGAACCCCATTTCGTTATTCAACGCGCCGATAACAAATTCGCGGATGGAGATGGTTCCGCCCTGCGCGAAAAACGGCCGCACGCGCAAATCGCGATCCACGCCCTGGAGATTTGAGGAGTCCACCGTTCCGTTCGGCATTGCAGTAATAGAGCCGTATTGGATGCCTTTACTCTCGAGGGCCGCTGCAACGGACCGCCCATCGACGCGGGACTGCGCGATCGCGGCATCCCGCCGGGCGCGCAACTCGGCGGTGATCTCATCGGCCAGCATTTCTTTGAGACCTAATCCAAAAAGATGGGGCGCGTCGCGGCTATCGGGCCGGGTGGCAACATCGCCGCCCGATCCGGCGGAACCTCGCGGCCGCGCATGGCAGGCGGCGCAACTGTCCGTCGCTCCCGCGCCGATCCCGGCGTTATTCGCTATGTCGCCCCGGCCATCGGCGAAACTTGCGCTGGAATAATTGGCGTCCCCGACGGATCGCGATTGATCAGAAACGCGGACGAGTTCGGAGTGTAGATGTCGCCGCGCCCCGCCCCGATCTCGTCCGTGATTGACTTGGCGATGCCTTCGTTTGCGGCGTTGGGCGCGATGGTCTTATCGATCGTTTGCGCGAATGAAAGCGACGCGAAACAGGCAAACATAGCGTGGCGCGGAACTTGATAAATATTCATAAAGGATGGCTTCCTTGATGAATAGTGTCGGTAACCGGCCTCCCGTTACAGGGTGGCGTTGACTCCCGGTCTTCTTCCAGCTCCCCAACTTTTCAGTTTCCCGCGGCAGGTGCTCGTAATGTTTCAGCCGGATGTTTGCGTATCAGGAGCAGATGCATTGCGATTGGCACCTCCTCGGGATGGGTGGCGCACCACGTAACAATCCGCTCCAACTTCAAGGAATCGTCAGGAATAGCGCCAATCTCGAACAGTTCGGATTCAACAACCTGTAGATCTCGCATATCTCCCTCAGGTTCGCACTTTAATGACAGCTAACTGCGCTTTTTGACCGGTCTTTTACTGGTTTGAGAGGATTGCAGCACGTTTTTTGGAGGCGCGGGTTGGGATCGAACCGACGAACGGCGAATTCGTAGAGGCGTGGCATGACGGCAAAGCGTTTCCTGGCCTTCGTTTTCGGCGCATCCTTAGTGGCATCGAGTGCCTTGACGAACTGCTCTACCTGGCCAACCTGGGACTGCGGCGTGAGCTTCACATACTTCGCATACTTGGCGGGATCGCGGTCGCGCCAGTATTCATTCGATCGCTCTCGACCGAGCGCGCAACGTCTTCGTTAAGAGACCATATAGCGATAATTTCTCGATCGGCAATCCACCCCGCTCATAAAGGAACAAGCTATGTGTCTGGGGCGGCTGGATCGTCTGGCTGCTTTGGCAGTGGCGGGGTGCTCGGAATTTTGTCCTCGGTCACGGTCGCGCTTTGGCGCTGCCCGCGCAACTCTCGCAAAATGTTCCGATGCTCAATTATCCCGGCGGGCTCTCGCTTTGCAGGTCCGTATTCAACGTGTGGCGCGGTTCGCGGCCGTGATAGGCAAAGCCGGCGCCAAAGCCTAGGCACGGTTATCGCCCGAAGCAGACCGGTACTTTACTC
>JALYXS010000384.1 GCA_030946965.1 Acidobacteriota bacterium | reverse complement strand
GGCGATGGCCCAGCGGCAGCCGTCCCGGTTTTGTTATTGCCGGACGGCAAGTATCGCAATGTCCTAAGTTTTTCGCGCCTAGTCGCCTCCGACCAGAAGGGCCACTTCGAAATGAAAGGAGTGACGCCCGGCGCTTACAAACTTTATGCCTTCGAAGAACTGGATCGCAACTCGATTGAAGATCCGGAAAATCTGAAGGCGTACGAACAACTTGGCGTCTCGTTGCAACTGAAAGAGGGGAGTAACAGCCCTCAGAAGCTAACGGTCATTCATGCTCGCCCCGGGGTGACCCCGTGAAAGCGTTATTACTCTTCGTAGCGGCGGCTGCGATTGGGGTGGCGCAAGTTAGGTTCTCGCGCACGCCGCTGGACACGCAGCCGGTTCAAACTCCCATTGGCACGGGCTCCATGGAAGGGAGCGTCGTCAACGAACTCACGGGCGAGCCGATCAAGAAAGCCCAAGTGACGCTTGGCGGCACGAGCAACTTGACCGCCGTGCCCGACGCGTCCGGGCACTTCGCGTTCCGCCAGCTGCCCGCGGGACAGTTTTTTATACAGGCCCAGGCGGCGAATTATTCCGAATCGCGGGGTTGGCCCGGCGCTCCCATGCAGCGTCAGGTGGCCTTATCGGCCGATGAGAAAAAAGCAGGCGTAAAGATTGCGTTGACGCCAAACGCCTCCTTCGGCGGCAAGGTCGTCGATGAAGATGGCAGCCCGATGGCCAACTGCAGCGTCAGCATGATGGATTACGTTTCCAACCAGGGGACCAAGAGATTGATGCCGCGCGGGGGCGCCAGCACCGACGACAAGGGCGAGTACCGCATCTCGAACGTAATGCCGGGGAAGTATTATGTGTTAGCCCGCTGCTTCCGGAGTATTCCGCTGCCCCACGCCTTTATTCGCAGAGGGCCAGGTGTTGAAGTTCCCAGCCAGACGTATGCGGTCGAGCTTTATCCGGGCAGCGCGGACATAACCGGCGCGTCCAGAGTCGCGGCCGGGCCCGGGGCAAACGTGAGCGGCATCGATTTCCAGATGACCCCGATTGCCGGGATAACCCTGCGAGGCCATGTAACGGCTATCGATCCCGCGGCACTTCAGCGCAACATTCAGTTGACCCTCGTGCCGCGCGATCCGTCCGCTCGCGAGTTTTTCCAAGTGGGCACGAGCGTCCGCCGTCCTTCCAACGACTTCGTATTCCAACATGTCAGGCCGGGCGCTTATGTGATTGAAGCAGGAGTGTTTGACGGAGGGCAGGCTTTTTATGCGAGACTCCCGATTGACGTGGGCGCTGAATCGTCCGATCCCGTTGAGATCCAGCTCGCTCCGATTCCCCCGGTCCGCGGCGCCATTACGCTCGAGGGAGAGGGTAAGGTTCCGGTCGAAAATCTGCGCGTGACGATGAATCCGCTTGACACCCAAATGATGAGCCAGCAGCCCAACGCCGCGGTCCAGAAAGATGGGACTTTCATTCTTACTAATGCAACGCCCGGCCGGTGGAGGTTGACGGTGAGCGGACCGGCCGGTTACATCAAATCGCTGTCGGTGAATGAACAACCCGCGTCACCGTATGCGCTAGACGTTCCCGCCGGGGGGGCCACGCTAGCGATCAAGTTCAGCACGGCCACGGTCGATATCGCGGGGGCTCTCGCCTCGCCGGCGGCCGCTGGTACGCAAGTCGTTGGGATGTTGTGGCCGGCCGAAGAAGAGCGGCGGCAATCGGGACTCGAGCGCAGTTTCCAAATCGGCGCGCAAGGCCGTTTTCAGGTGTCCGGCGGGGCGCCCGGGCATTATTACGCGTGCGCCATCGAAGCGGTCAACCCTTGGCTGTTGCTGCAAAACGGAAGTCTTCTGCACGCCCTGCAGAGCCACTGCCAGGCTTTCGAAATCGAGGAGGGGCGCGCGGCGACCGTGCAGGTCCCTCTCATCGCGGCGCAGGAACTGGAACGGATAACGGAAGATTTGGATAAGTAAGATGAAAATCGCCGTGCTTGCCTTGCTAGTACTGGGCGGGACCACACGTGGTATGTGCGCGGATTCAGCTGCGATTTTGGAGAGGGTCGCAGCGGCTTACGATCAGATCGTCGATTACCAAGTTGATGTCGAGACGACGGTGATAAGTAGTGAGGTGGACGCTCCCGCCACGAAGTCTCGTTATCTCATCGCAGCTTCAAAGCCGAAACAATTATTCAGCGATGAGAGGGTGCTGAGTCCAATTCGCTACGAGATCATGCTGGGTACTGATGGAGAGACGGCATGGGGCTATAGCCCAAGTTCTAAAAAATACGTCATTGACAGTGTGGACGGCGAAAACACGGAAGAAGCGAAAGCGCTTCGTGAGCAGCACTTCCGGCTGTTTAGAAAATTCGAGATCCTCGATCATGCCGATCTAATCGTGGATGTTATTGGCTGGAAGACTTGTTCCGATGGCAAGCGCAATGCCTCTTGTATCGTGTTGCATTTGACGCCGCGTGAAGGGGAACATTGGGAAGAGAAACTGTGGGTTCATGCGAGCCGGTTCCTTGTGATGAAGTCGGTGTTTCGGAAAACAACACCGTTCGAGACGTTGACAACCGTGACCCTCTGGCGGAACATGCAGGTGAACGTACCAATAAAACAAACCCGATTTCAATTCGTGCCGCCCCCGAACGCAAGCCGAACCAACGCCCTGCAAATCCCCTAAAAAACGGTATGACGCCGCTGGCGTGACGATGGGAAGTCAGAAATCACAATAAACTTCGATAGATTTTGGCCAAAATGAACTTAGTGCGCGCACTGCCCGATGTGCGTGCTGAATTCGGATGCGTTTGCGCACTCGCGCGTGGTCGATCCCTCGGCGCAGGAAGCCGCCCAGACAGCAATTTGTGCAGAATTGCAAGGGCAAGTGCTGCATTCCGGAGCCTGCATGATGTGATTTTCAGCCATCGGTCGGACATCAGAGTCGAGAGTGCCAGAGAATCGCTGATTTTAAATGGAAGAGAGGCCAGCGGTCTCGATCTGAATGCTTATAGAAGCTGCGTAGAGGATGAATTGACACTCGGTCTGGTTCAGCGCGATGTGAAACTCGCAGGCTCGCTTGGCGTCGCGGGCACGCCCACCGCCTTCGTCAATGGTAAACGCGTGGAACCACCTGGAAGCATTGAAGCACTGGAGAAAGCGATAAACGTACTCCAACTGGATCAACGATGAGGGGCGCCTCAATCTTAACCGTTGTATTACCGGCTGCGCTTTACGCGCAGTCTGACCGCACGACGGACCTGCTCCAGAACGTCGGGGCCACATATGCGGCCGTGTCCGCGTACGTCATAAACGTCGAACAGACGCGGTCCGGGCGAGGTCTCGCCGGCGCAGGGCCTGGAATGGATGTCGCCCCGCCCGCCGGACATCGGATTCTGAATCGTATTCTGATAGCCCGCTCGGGGGAGATGTTTCATTACGAAATATCCAACCCGATCAGCGCACTCACCTGGATTACAAATGGGGAAAAAACCTGGACGTACTCGCCGGAGTTAAAGGAGTACACAGAGCGGGATGCGGAATCGTGGCCAACTCGGCTGGGGCCGGGTCCCGGGCTCCCCGGATTGGACTGGCAATATGTAAGCAAGTTCCGCGCTCTCGGCGGCATGGCGGCGTCGGCGAAGTTACTTAAAGACGATATATCGCCAGACGACATCTGCGAGGGGCCAACCGCATTAATTGAACTCTCACTGGGCGACCAAAAGGAACCGGCGACGGAGCGCATGCGTGTGTATACGAAAAACGGCCTCGTGTGCCAGTCCACCCTCAATCGCCTTCGGACCGTTGGAACCACGCCAACTGAATACATCACGGTTACACGATGGATTTATCGGCAACTTTCCGGCCCGGTAGACCCAGCGCTTTTTAGATTCGATCCTCCGAAAGGAGCGAAACAAGTCAAGCGATTTCGCGCGCCAGCAAGACCGATGTCGAATTGGTAGACATCCAGACCGCTCCCTGACGGGTGCGGTTCCGTATGATCAACGAGTTGCGGAACCGCGTTGCCACGGGGTTGCTAGATTCTGATATAAGATGTGAGCTTCATGAAAAAGCGCTTGTGCATATTCACCGTCTTCGCGGCTCTCCTCACAATGGCCCTTCTTGTCGTGGGATCGGATGCCGAACCGGGGACCACGAAACAAATCGTTCCGGGGGTTTGGTTCCGCGAAGGCGATATCAAAAACATGGGCCATTGCAACAACATCATCATCGAGATGAAAGATTACCTGATCGTGGTGGACGCGAATTTCCCGAGCGGCGCGAAGCTGGCCATGGCGGAAGCGAAGAAACTGTCGTCTAAGCCGGTCAAATACGTATTCGATACGCATCATCATGGCGATCACGCCTACGGGAATCCGATATGGACTCGAGCCGGCGCCACCACTCTCGCCTATCAGGGCGTTGTCGATGAAATGAATAAATACGAGCCGGCTCGCTGGCAGGCCACCGCGAAACTGAGGAAAGACGTCGGCGACTTGAACCTGCCCGCGCCGGAAAAGCCGAAGCAGACGTTCACCAAGACGCCGTTCATTCTGAAAGACGGAACGCGCGAAGTGCAGTTCCACTACCTGGGGTGGGCGCACACGCGCGGCGACGGATTCGTCTATCTTCCCAAGGAAGGAATTCTCTGCACCGGCGACGCTGTAGCTAACGGTCCCTATAATTACACTGCCGACGGCAACATCGGAAATTGGCCGGCCGTGGCGCGCGCCGCCGAAAAGCTAAAGCCTCGCTACGTGCTTCCGGGCCATGGCGTTCCCGGCGGAATGGAAGTGCTGACCGGCCAGGAGAAGTTCATGATCGAGTTGCATGATGCCGTCCAGAAGGCCATTCAGCAGGGCCGGAAGCTCGACGATCTCGTAAAGATGGAGGGCGGCAAGCCAGTCTCCACCACGGTGGAGCTACCTTCGGCCGTAAAAAATTGGGTGGGTGGAAGCTTGCCCGCGCAAGTGAAAGACGCTTACGAAGAAATCGCGGCGGGTAAGCCCCACGGCGAGTTGCCTCACGAATAAGCGGCCCGACAGATCGGATAAACTAATCATTATGAAACCCGGATTCATTTTGACGATAACCGCCGCGGCACTCGCGTCCGGCGCCGCCGCTTGGCAAATTGCCCGGTCGGACGTAAAACTGCCGCCGCCTTTCGCGACGCCCTCGGCAAACAACCGGCCGCATGTCGTCGATAAGCCGAGCGGAGCGGCGCTGAACGTGCCGGCGGGTTTTTCCGTCGACGTTTGGGCGGAAGGTTTCGACATTCCACGCTACATGCTGCAAGGCAATAATGGCGAGATCCTGCTCTCCGACATGAGCCGCAAGGGCGTGGTGTACGCTTTTCCGAACGGCGATCCCGCGAAACGCAAAGAATTGATTAAGGGCTTGGATCGTCCTTACGGCTTGGCGCTCTGGAAAAATTATCTCTATGTGGGCGAGCCTACTTCGATCAAACGGTACAAGTACGATGGCAGCGCGTTGACCGCGGGTCCGGGCGAAGAAGTTGTATCGTACGCGGGTTTTGACAAGGGCCATATCACGCGCAGCATTCTGTTCGATCGCGCGGGGCAAAAGATGTATATCGGGGTTGGTTCGGAATCGAATGTGGACGCGGGTGGGGCTCCAGAGCGCGCCGCAATTAATCGTTACAACCCCGACGGCAGCGGCCACGATCTCTATGCGACGGGCACGCGCAATCCGATCGGATTGCATTGGTATCCCGGAACGGACACGCTGTGGGCCGCCGTTCAGGAACGCGATGCGCTTGGCGACGATTTGGTGCCCGACTATTTCACCCACATTCAACAGGGCGGGTTTTATGGCTGGCCGTACGCGTATTTCGGACCGCACGAAGATCCGCGCCGCAAGGGCGAGAAGCCGGATCTGGTTGCAAAGACCATCACGCCGGACATTTCGCTGGGCGCGCATGTCGCAGTTCTCGATTTCACCTTTTACACCGGAAAACAGTTTCCGGCGGAGTACCGCGACGGCGCCTTCCTGGCGTTCCACGGATCTTGGAATCGTTCGAAGCGGGTTGGCCAATCGGTCGCATTTATTCCGTTCAAGAACGGCAAGCCGACCGCGGAGCAGCCGAAGCCGTTTCTTACGGGATGGATGCTCTCGCCCGACAGCCGCGACGTTTGGGGAAGGACGGTTGCCGTGTTCCAGATGCAGGACGGCAGCCTTCTGGTTAGCGACGACGGCGGCAAGAAGATCTGGAAAATCACATACAAGGGCTGAGGTTTTACCTATATTTTTTTGCGGCTGTTGGCATTGCATCGGGGCAGGCGTCCGCGCCGTTCTCCCACCGCTTGCATTTGCAACTTAAGCTGCAATGCGCGGGATGCCATTCCGCGGCCCTCGCCAGCACGCGGGTTGAAGACAACCTGCTGCCATCGAAGCACGTTTGTTTGCCGTGCCATAAACAGGCAGCAATTCCTCCGCCGCCGCACGTTGCTATTGCAAAATTCAGTCATGTTCAGCATTTGAAGTTGGGTAATGTGGCGCCGGTTTTGGCGGCGGCAATAAAGTCGAAAGCATATCTTTCGCCGCCCGGCGATATCCTCGCTCATCTAAATAGTTCGAACCCGTGCGTGGCTTGTCATCGCGGGTTGGAAGAATCGAACGCCGTCACGAAAGCCGCATTGCCTCGGATGGCCGATTGTCTGGTCTGCCATAACAAGATCGACCCGCCATTTAGCTGCGACACTTGTCACGCGAAAGGCGTGGATCTGCGGCCCGCCAGTCACGTCGCGGAAGGGTTTATCGATCGGCACAGCAGCCCGGCGATGAGCAAGTCGGACTGCGCGGTTTGCCACGGCAGACGATTCACTTGCATGGGCTGCCATCAGAGTTAGCAGCTTGCGCGCTACTCTTCCGCCGCGGCGAACAACTCATCGAGAGGAACCAGAATATCGGGCGCGATGGTGCGCAAGATGCCGTCCGCGACCTTCTGCTTACCGTCGGCTGAGTAGATCCAGGCATCGTGATTGAAGGGGTTCACCACCCACACAAATTGCACGCCCATGTCCAGATATTCTTGAAGGCGTTTC
>JALYXS010000334.1 GCA_030946965.1 Acidobacteriota bacterium | reverse complement strand
CAATATGCCGCGTCGTTCGACGATCTTGTCACGCGCGCTCGCGGCGGAAAACTCGTCCCGGGCGATTTCCAGGGAACCACGATTTCTTTAACCAACCCCGGCACCGTTGGCACCATGGCTTCCATCCCTCGCCTGATGCCGGGACAGGGCGCAATCATTGCTGTAGGGACGATGGATTACCCGGCGGAGTATCAGGGCGTTGCGCCTGAAACTCGCGCATTGCTGGGAATCGGAAAAGTAATGAGCATCACCTGCACTTATGACCACCGTATCATTCAGGGCGCGGAATCTGGCACGTTCCTGGGCAAGGTGCAATCGCTGCTCAATGGCGAGGAGAACTTCTACGGCGAGATCTTCGAAAGCCTGAAGGTCCCCTATCAGCCGGTTAGATGGGAGCCGGACCAGCAGGTACTGTCGCTGGGCGCGAAGTCCAATAAGGCGGAAATCGTCAAGGAAGCCGCCGTTATTCAGTTAATTAACGCTTATCGCGTGCGCGGTCATCTGCTCGCCGGGCTCGATCCGCTGGGCTCCGAGCCTGGGTATCACGCCGAACTCGATCCCCTTACTTACGGACTTACCATTTGGGATCTCGACCGCGAGTTTATTACCGGCACGTTGGGGCATCCCGACGAGCCGAACCAGCACTTCGCCACGCTTCGCGAAATTCTGGAACAGCTTCGCAAAACGTATTGTGGCAAACTCGCCTGCGAATACATGAGTATTCAGCATCCCGAGCAGAAGAAATGGTTGCAGCAGCGCATGGAGCCCCAGGCTAACAGCTGGCCGCTCGATCGCAATACGCAGATCGGCATCTTCGAAAATTTGCTCGACGCTGAAGAATTCGAGCATTTCCTGCACGCACGCTTCGTGGGCCAGAAGCGCTTCTCGCTCGAAGGCGCCGAGACGGCCATTCCGATTCTAGACTCAATCCTGAACCTGGCCGCCGAGCGCAATGTGAAGGAAGTCGTAATGGGGATGGCTCACCGCGGCCGCCTTAACGTACTGGCAAACGTGGTCGGCAAACCGCTCAAGCAGATTTTTTCCGAATTCGAAGGCAACGCGGATCCGGGCAGCACGCACGGATCGGGCGACGTCAAATACCACTTGGGCGCTCGTGGCGTGCATACTTCCCCCGGCGGCCGGGAAATCGCGGTTACGCTTGCGCCCAATCCAAGTCATCTGGAAGCGGTCGATCCGGTCGTCGAAGGCATCTGCCGTCCGAAGCAGGACCGCCTCGGCGATACGGATCGCGAACTCGTGATTCCGCTCTTAATCCACGGCGATGCGGCGTTCGCCGGGCAGGGCGTGGTGGCTGAAACGCTGAACCTTTCGCAGCTGGACGGATATTGCACCGGCGGGACAATCCACCTGATCATCAACAACCAGATTGGGTTCACGACGCTGCCCGACGATTCCCGATCGACGCCATATTCCACCGATATCGCCCGCATGGTGCAGGCGCCTATCTTCCACTTAAATGGCGACGATCCCGAAGCGGCGATCCGCGCCGTGCAAATGGCGTTCGATTTCCGGCAGCAATTCAAGCGCGACGTTGTGATCGACATGTTTTGCTATCGACGCCACGGGCATAACGAAACGGACGATCCCGCCTACACTCAGCCCATCTTGTATCGCAAGATTAAAGACCAGCCATCGGTGGCCGTCCTGTATGGTGAACGTCTGGTCCGGGAGAAGGTGCTTTCGGCGGCCGAAGCCGCTCAAAAGCGCAAGGACGTCGCCGACCGCTTGGCCGCCGCATTCGACGACGCGAAAACAAGCGCTGAAAAGTTTCCGGTTGAAGATCTCAGCGCGGTACACGAGGCCCGGCAGTTGCCCCCGCACACATCGGCGCCCCTGCGGCTGCTCGAACGCGTGGTGGACGGAATCACGCGTTTTCCGGCCGCGTTCACGTTGCATCCGAAGCTGAAAACCTTTACCGAGAAGCGCAAAGAGGCATTTCAACAAGGCGGTCCCATCGATTGGGCTTACGGCGAGGCGCTCGCGTTTGGCAGCTTGGTCCTGGAAGGAACGCCCGTTCGATTGAGCGGCCAGGATTCCGGACGTGGCACGTTCAGCCAGCGCCATCTCGTGTTCTACGATTTCGAAAACGGCAACAAATACATTCCGCTGAAGCACCTGTCGCCGGAGCAGGCGCGCTTCGACGTGTACGATAGTTCCCTAAGCGAATACGCCGTATTAGGTTTTGAGTTTGGCTACAGCGTGGCCGACCCGCTCACGTTGACGATTTGGGAAGCGCAGTTCGGCGATTTCGGCAACGGCGCGCAGATCATGATCGACCAGTTCATCGCGACCGCGGAATCGAAGTGGGGCCAGCCAACCGGCCTTGTGATGCTGCTGCCGCATGGATATGAAGGCCAAGGGCCGGAGCATTCGAGCGCTCGCATGGAGCGGTTCTTGACGTTGTGCGCGCAAGACAATATGCAGATAGTCAACTGCACCACGCCCGCGCAATATTTCCATGTGTTGCGCCGCCAGATGACGTCCGGCAGACGAAAGCCGCTGGTGATCTTCACGCCCAAAAGCCTTCTTCGCTACGGCAAAGCCGTTTCGACTTTCGAGGAATTGAGCTCGGGGGGATTCCGCGAGGTTCTTGACGATACCAGCGTCGATGATGCGGCGCGCATCGTGTTCTGCACTGGCAAGGTCTATTACGACTTGCTGGCGGCACGCGAAAAGCAGCCGGGCAGCCGGGTTGCCTTGGTGCGAATGGAGCAGGTCTACCCATTCGCCGCGGAGCAGGTGGAAGCCGTGCTGCGCGGGCATCCAAGGAGCGCGGAGGTCGCCTGGGTGCAGGAGGAGCCGCGCAATATGGGCGCTTGGGGATTTGTGTCGGACAACTTGCAGCCCATGCTCGATGCGATTGACGCGAATAAGCGCAAGCTGCGCTACATTGGGCGCGCGGAGAGCTCGAGCCCCGCGACGGGATCGAAAAAACGGCACGATCAGGAGCAGGCCGAGTTGGTGAAACAGGCGCTGGCGTGAGGTCATCTCGTTGAAGTTACGTCCTCGATAACATGGACGAGAGAATCGCGCAATATCTGAAGGCGCTTAACCGCGAACTTGCCGGAAGGAGCACGGAACACACACACAGGCCAGCCCTTAAAACGCTTATTGAATCCATGGCTGAAGTCCTGGCCACCAATGAACCTGGGCGTGAGAAGTGCGGCGCTCCGGATTTTGCCGTCACGATCCGCGGTCCTGTCACGATCGGCTATATAGAGACCAAGGACATCGGGAAATCCCTTGCGGACGCGGAGCGTTCGGAACAGCTTCGCCGTTACCGTCGTTCACTTCCCAATCTCATTCTCACCGACTACCTGGAATTCCGATGGTACGTGAACGGCGAACCTTGGAAGTCCTCTCTTCTTGCTGAAAACGGCAAGGGCGGATTGGCGCTTGCCGCCTCCGCGGATGACGCGATTGATCTGCTGAAATCCTTTCTGTCCCGTACGCCCGAACCCGCGGCAAACCCGCGCGAGTTGGCGGAACGCATGGCAAAGCTCACGCACATCATGCGAGACGTGATCGTGGAGGCCTTTAGGAGTGGATACGCGTCCCAGAATTTGATTGACCTCCGGAAGGCGTTTGCGGTAACTCTGATTCCAGATCTGGAAGCGGAAAAAAACATCGGCGAATTTGCCGATATGTACGCCCAGACGATAGCTTACGGGTTATTCGCCGCTCGCTGCAATCATTTGGGTCCTGGGTTCAAGCGTCTCGGAGCCGCCACCGAAATCCCCAAAACTAACCCATTCCTTCGGAAGCTCTTCGAAACGATTACGGGCACCGAACTCGACGACGAGCCATACGTTGGGTTCGTAGACGATCTGGTTCAACTGCTCGCCAACACCGATATCGATGAAATTTTGAAAGACTTCGGCAAGCGAGGCAAGCGGGAAGACCCGGTAGTCCACTTCTACGAGACCTTCCTGGCCCAGTATGACCCGAAGCTCCGGGAATCCCGAGGCGTCTATTACACGCCCGAGCCCGTCGTCTCGTATATCGTCCGGTCCGTTGACCTCTTCCTGAAAGAACGGTTCTTTCTCCCAGCGGGATTAGCCGACGCCACGATGGCGGACTACGAGTGGGAGCAGGAACACGATGGTAAGAAGATTAGTTCCAAAGCTGCCGCGCCGAAAGTTTTGGTGCTTGACCCTGCTTGTGGTACCGGCACCTTCCTCTACGGCGTTGTCGACCACATCCGGCTAGTCTTTATGTATAAAGACAACGCAGGTCTGTGGTCTTCTTACATCAAAGAGCAACTACTGAAG
>JALYXS010000330.1 GCA_030946965.1 Acidobacteriota bacterium | reverse complement strand
CGCCACAATCATTGGCAGCCCGTGGCAGAAGTCCCACTCAGCTTCAACAACTTGCTGAGCGTGGTGGGGCAGGCATTCAGCCTGCCGGACTTTTGACACGGGTTGCTAGACATTCTTCCAGTGCCGGCGCTAGCCGTTTGACCGATGCGGCGGAACCCGCGCGGGCGCGATCCTGAATCAGGAGACAACTCATTGTCCGATTCAACGAATCCGCTTTCCGCTTTTTCCGATGCAATCACCGCCGCCGTAGAACTGGCCGGCCGTTCCGTCGTGGCAGTAAACGCACGCCATCGCACGCCGTCGAGCGGCATAGTCTGGCGGCCGGGCGTAGTCGTCACCGCCGAACACACGCTCAAACGCGATGAAGAGATTACCGTGACATTCGCGGACAATCGCACCGTGGCGGCCACTCTGGCCGGACGCGATGCCGGCAGCGATCTCGCGGTGCTCAAGGTGGATACAGGCGACATATCCGCGGCCGGCGCCGCCAGCGCCGCATCTCTGCAAGTGGGCAATATGGCACTCGCATTGGGACGCAGGGGCGAGAATGGAATTGCCGCGAGCCTCGGCGTCGTCAGCGCCCTGAGCGGCCCGTGGCGCACCTGGCGCGGCGGCCACCTCGATCGGTTCATCCGGCCCGATGTCAGCCTGTATCCCGGATTTTCCGGCGGCCCGCTCATCGATATTCATGGCCGCATCGTGGGCATCAACACGTCGGCGCTCACGCGCAATGCGGGCGTGACAATTCCCGCATCCACGGTCGAACGCGTTACGGACGAATTGCTTCGAAAGGGCCGCATTGCGCGCGGATATCTCGGGGTCGGATTACACCCCGTGCAGATTCCCGGCGGCGCGGGTTTAATCGTGCTCAGCATCGAGCCAAATGGACCAGCCGCCAATGCGGGCATCTTGATTGGCGACGTTCTAACCGCACTGGATGGCAAGCCGGTCGGTGACACGGACGACGTACAGGCGCACCTGGGTCCCGATCGCGTAGGCCAGAGCCTACGCGCTTCAATTTCACGCGGGGGCGCCGCAATGGAGCTGGACATCGTTGCCGGGGAGCGTCCCCGGGGAGGGCGCTAAATGTTTGCCGGATTACCGGAGTTAGCGCGCCGCCTGCTTCCCTCGAGCGTGCAGGTGGGTCGAGGCGGTTCGGGCGTGATTTGGAATTCGGATGGCGTAATCGTCACCAACGCGCACGTAGTTCGGGGGCCGCGGGTTCGCGTGCAGCTCCGCGACGGACGTTCGCTCGAGGGCGAGGTCACGGCGCGCGATCCACGACGGGATCTCGCGGCCTTGCGCGTCGAAGCGCGAGATCTTCCCGCCGCGGCGATTGGAAACTCGAACGGCCTTCGCGTGGGGCAGATAGTGGCGGCGGTCGGTAATCCGCTCGGAGTAGTTGGCTCGGTGACAGCGGGCATCATCCACGCGGCAGGTGAATCGAATTGGATTCAGGCCGATGTCCGGCTCGCGCCCGGCAACTCGGGCGGCATGATGACGGACACGGAAGGCCGCGTAGTCGGGATCAATACGATGATCGTATCCGGAATCGCGTTCGCAATCCCCAGCAACGCGGTCGCGGCATTTTTAAAGGGCGGGACTTCGCGGCGAACGATAGGAATCACGATGCATCCGACACGCGCGGGCCTGGCGATTCTGAAAGTGGAGCCGCATGGACCGGCGGATCGAGCGGGGATGGCGGTAGGCGACATCCTGCTCGCATCGCCAGCGGAACTCGCGCGCGTGCTAACGGAAGCGGACGGCGCGGTTACGCTGGAATATTTACGCGGCGGAAAGCCGCAACGCATTACGGTGATGCTGGATGCGATAGGAGCCACGGCGGCGTGATCTCCTTGCTGGTAGCCGCTTCCACGGCGGTGATTCGCGCCGGATTGGAGTCGTTGATGGGTTCCCATCCGGATATCGCCGTCGTGGGGCGCGCCGCCGGGAGGCTCGACCTGTTGTCGAAAGCCGAAGAATTGCAGCCGGACGTGGTGCTGCTGGAAGCGGATTCGCGCGAGGAGGATTTGCGCGGTACTCTGCAATCGCTCAGAGCGCAGTACGCGGCCGTGTTGCTGGTTGACGAGGTGAGCGCCGTTTATGTTCGCGATGGAGCGCGAGCAGTGCTGCCGCAGGGAAGCGGGGCGCGGGAAATTCTGGCCGCCGTGGAGGCCGTGGCAGCGGGATTATTGGTGCTGCACCCCGACGCGTTCGAATCGCTCGCGGCGGCTCCGCCGCATGTTCCCGCTTCGGAACAGCTACTGACGGCCCGGGAAATTGAGGTGCTGCGAATGTTATCGGAGGGGCTGGCGAACAAAGAGATTGCTTGGCGTTTGGGGATCTCCGAACACACCGTCAAGTTCCACGTTGGCTCGCTATTCACGAAGTTACATGCGGGAAGCCGGACGGAAGCGGTGACGCTTGGCGTGCGGCAAGGGCTGATTTTTTTGTAACATACCACGTTACGTTTTCCGGTAGACGGCGAAGAGCGAACTCGATACCTTCGCGCCATTGATCCAGTCGCAGGAGCGCAATGCCAGCAGCGGCACGCTGGCGATCCATCGCCATTGCAGGCTAGGGATGCGATTTAGCAACCGCGACTGGATTGCGCACGCCGCCGAAGCGAGAACGCCCGTGCTATAGCGTTTGCGCGTCAACTTGTAATTGGGCGGAAAAAGCGCGGAGAGAGCCTCGATGGTGTACCCGTCGAGCACATGCCCGATGCGCTCGTGCATCTTCCGCCCGAATACCTTCGGATACCGCGGCGTGGGCACGGACACCACCATCGATCCGCCCGGCTTCAAACAGCGATCCATTTGCCGTACGATATTCTCCGGGTTTTCAATATGCTCCAAAAAATCCATGAACAGAATGAAGTCGTATTCCAGGCTTTCCGCCACGGCAGCCGCGTCCGAGATGTAAAACGGAATACGGCCGCCGAATTTGGCTTCCGAAACCTGCCGCGCCAGGGCCACATGCTCCGGGTTCAGATCGTAGCCGGCGCCCTGGATCGGCATGAGCTTCGACAACTCGAACAAATTCTGTCCGGGTCCGCTGCCGATCTCAAGGACCTTTATCTCGGAGCCGCGGCGTTCGCGCGCGACCGTGCGGAAATAGTCGACCATCGGGCGAATGCGGTAATGCGCATGAAGGTCCTGCGTTCCGAAAAGACGGCACAGCAGCCGCGGAATGGGGTTCTTGTAAAAGCACTCGTAGTAATCACCGATCGGCATGTCTGCTCCGGTAAAACACGTAGGACCGCGCCAGCACAAACACTTCGATCGAAGTTCCGGTGATCGCGACCGCAATGGCGGGAGATGTAATAAAAAGCAGCGGGATAAGGACCACGAAGTTCAATGCGCCGGCCATCACGATCATTCGGGTCCATTCCTTCTTATAACCGAGGCCAAGCATGAAGTAAGTGGCGTAGCTGTGGGCGAAGGCCAGCACGCAGGGAATCGGCGCCATGATGCGCAAAATCAGGATGGACTCCGGATTCGAGAATCGTTTGCCGCCCGCGAGGGATAGCACTAACGGAGCCGCTACCAGCAAGCCGCCGGAGATCAAAACAAAAGGCAGCGACAGCCGGAGAATATTTTTCTGAATAAATTCGAGCGCCCCCGCGCGGGACTCAGCCGCGAGCCGGCTCACGTGCGGAAACAGAGCCGTTGAGATGGGCGAGACCAGCGATTTCGCCGCGTCGATCAGCCGCTTGGCGGCGGCGTAGTAACCCACCGACTCGCGCGACGCAACGAACCCGAGCACCACGATATTGCTGGTGGTGTATAGCGTAATGGCAGCCGTGGAAAGAAAATAATGCCAGCCGTCCGCGAAGGCTTCGGCGATATCCGCCCGCGAAATTTTCACGAACTTCACGCGGGTCGCTTTCGGAACGGCGATCAACCCCGCGAGGCCCGCCAGGGCCATGCTGCCCGATTGAATTCCCGCCGCGATCAGGTAATCCGATTCACGATGCACGAAGATGAAGATGGGAAGCAGTGCGAGCATTCGCGTTCCCACTTCGCGCATCGTGATGTATTGCATTTTTTCAAGTCCCATGAAAAGCCACACGGGAAACAGAAAGCTGCCGAGCACGGTCAGGAAGGTGATGTAGTAAAGCGGCCATTCCTCACGAAGTTTTGGAGTCGCGAATACGACGGCCGTCATGATCGCGAAGCTACCCATCATCAAAATCAGTTTCGCGGCCATCACCGCGGTGAAGATGCGCGAAAGCTTATCGGGATCGTTGCGGTGGATCGCGACTTGGCGCGTGGCGCTGAAGCCGAAGCCGTACTCCGTGATGGTCGCGAAGTATTGCACGAAGGCTTGCGAATACGCGATCAGGCCGAATTTATCCGGATGCAGGATTCGCGCCAGGTAAGGAAAAGTAAAGAGAGGAAGAACGTAATTTGCAACCTGGATGCCGTAGAGCGCGAGCGCGTTTCTTACGACCGGGTGCCTGGCGTGGCGAATCATCCGGGGAGCGCGAGGGTGTTGGTTAGCAACTTGTAGTATAAATCGGCGAAGGCCACTCGGCCCCGCGAAGGCGAAACATCACCTGAAGTTCCGAGCGCCAGTTCGCGCCCAACCCGATGCGCTCGACTTCAATCGAAGGGTGGAAATAGCGCAAGACCGATTCCGTGGTGGGGTGAAACTCAAGAGCCGGGGCGATCAGTAGCAACCGCGGCGGGGTATTGCGAATGGGCGCGCCGGGAAAGTAACCATGGGCGGCAAACTCCTCGCGATCCAAATGGGCCTTCACGCGCATCCAGTAATCGAGCGCTTGCAGGGGCAAATGCAAATCCGCCGA
Source organism: Acidobacteriota bacterium (assembly GCA_030946965.1). GTDB lineage: Bacteria > Acidobacteriota > Terriglobia > Bryobacterales > Bryobacteraceae > JALYXS01. Next base: position 523 of record JALYXS010000330.1, on the reverse strand, counting down.
CGCCTTCAATTCGAGCACGGCAAGGCGGCCCGCGTTGTCGATGGCGAGCAGGTCGATAATACCGCGCTCGCCTCCGGCAAATGCGGGAACTTGCCCGTAGACGGGGACGGGCAGCAGGCTCGCATCCACGGTTTCGATTTGGGCGCGGACCCGCGATTCGAGCCACGCCTCCGGGTCCTGCCGGTAAAGCGGGTTCTCGCGATCCCGCGCGCCCGCTGAACGCATTCGGGCGAGTTCACCGGCGAGAGATTCCATTTCGCCCGATTCAAAGGCGCTTGCGGATTTGCGTCCGTTTAGTCCAACGCTCGATTGATTCCCATTCATTCGCGCGAATTCGAGTCCGTTCACGCGAAGGCTCAGCGATCCATCCGTCTTCTCGATCCGCTCAAAACCGGGGATTTCGCGCAGGCCGTCGAGGGACGCGGGCGAGTGTTCCGCGTTCGGCAGCGCGGGCCGGCGGCACGGCTCGAGCACGGTTGCCACATTGCCGTAATCGCGCGGATCGAGACGCGCCGCGTAATCC
>JALYXS010000317.1 GCA_030946965.1 Acidobacteriota bacterium | reverse complement strand
ACCTTGTCGCGCTTCCCTTTGAGACCCTTGCCCATCCACTCTTCACTCTTGCCGAGGTGATATTCCCAACAGTTGTCGAAAAAAGTCACGCCACCGTCTATGGCATCATGGACCAGCCGGATAGCCGTGTTCTCGTCTTCCGCGTCGCCGAGATGATGGCCGCCCATACCGAGCGCCGAAACGTTTATGTTATTGCGCCCTAAAGGCCGCATGGGAATCCCGCTCATAGCTTCTAGACGCCATGAATAAGCAATCGGGTGTCCGACGTGGCGCTTCGTACTGCTGGTTCAGAAACTCAGAAGTAAATCTTTGCGCCCGACTGAATGACGCGCGTGGTAATCCCTTGGACCCCGCCACCAACCGACCCAAATGTAGCTGAATTCAGATTTCGATCCACCGAACCCGGGTCGGGGTTGAAATTATTCAACAGGTTGAAAATCTCGGTCCGGAATTCAAATGAGCGGCTCTCTTTGAACCGGAACGACTTGATCGCGGAAAAATCGAAATTCGAAATCCCTGGAAGCCGGAACGTATCCGTGCGCGGCGACGTCCCGAAACGTCCGAACGGCGCCTGCACAAACGCGTCCGTATTGAACCATCGCTTCCATGTCCGCTTGCCGCCCGGTAAGTCGCCCTTCGCAATCTGATCGGGACGCGACGAGATGCCCGTGCCCGTAGTGTCTATATTCAAAGCTACCGGCGCGGGAAATCCGCTTTGGAACGTCATGATGGTTGAAACCTGCCATCCATCCAACACATACTTACCCACTCCGTGCAGTCCCCGCGCAAACGGAATGTCATAAAGCACCGTCTGCACGAAGCGCTGCGTCACATCGAAGCCCGAGACAGAGCGGTCTCCGCGCAGGTAGTAAATATCTTGCGGGCTGCCAATGAAATTCCCGCCGCCTACCTGGCCTCCGATATCGCTCGGGCCGGAAATCGATTTCGACCACGTATACGCCGTTAGAAATGTGAGACCGCGGCCCATGCGCCGCTCGGCTTTCACTTGCAGCGAATGATAAATGGAATTGCCGATGGATTTATCGGCTTGCACTGGCCGCAAAAACTGTTGATCGGGGCGCCGCGTGTTGAGCGACGCGAGCCCCGGCGTTCGCGGGTCCACCAACGTGATCGGGCGATTCAGGTCCGCGAACGTGACGAACAGGCGCGTTCCTTTCGATCCGACATAGCCCACATCGAGGGCCACGTTGCCCGGCAATTTGTGCTGAACGTTGAAATTCCATTGCTGGACGTAACTGTCGCGTGAATTCTGATCGTTGCTGACTGCAAACGGAAGGCCGCCGGCGTTCGATGCACCCGCGAACGGATTACTGAAGAACACGTTTGGCGCGCCAGTGATGTTGCCCGTGATATTCGCGCCAGCCGTCGCCTGCGCTCCTTCCGCCATTGCGAAGATTGCGTTCGAAATTTGGGGCGTAAAGTAAATGCCATAGCCGCCGCGAAACACGGTTTCGCCGAGCAATCCGCTGCGATAAGCGAACCCCGCGCGCGGCCCGAAGTCATTGCGGACCGGTTGAATCAGCCCGCGTCCATAGGGCGAATTCAATGGCGTTACCACGTTGGTGACGACGAATCCGTTCTGATAAATATCCGCGATCTTATCGTTCGACTGTTTATAAGGCTGAAAATAGTCGTACCGCAGGCCCAGGTTCAAGCTCAACCGCGGCGAGACTTTCCAATCGTCATTGACGAAGTAAGCCTGCCAGAAATTGTGAAGATCGGTCGATGTATGCGTGGGATTCACGCTGTCCGACCGGACGTAGCCCAGCACGAAATCCGCCAGCGCGGAACCCGTGTAGGTGCCGTCGAAGGTGAATGCCCCGCGAGGAGCGCGCGCCTGCTCGAACGTAACGGTGCGCCGGTCAATCTCGATTCCGGCCCGAATGAAGTGTTTTCCGTGCTGCCAGGAAAGCGTATCGGACCCGGGAATAAAACCGTTCGACCGGATTCGCGGACCGATTTGCCGCTGCAAATCGTAAACGCTAAACGCGCCGTCCGGGCCATTGATGCCGATCGTAGGCGGCCCGTATTCTTCGGGCAGCCGCGACACGAGCGGCAGGCCCATTTTCCCCACTACGTCATAAGTCGGATCGTTGGTCGTCCCGAACTTCTCCGCCTCGGCAAAACGGTGCCAGCCCACGCGAGCCTCATTGATTATGGTTGGGCTGAACGTGTGGGTGTGGGTGACGGACACGTTCTGCGTCCGCCCTAAATTATTTCGCTCGTCGTGTCCCCAAAACGGAATGCCCGCCTCGTAGGTATCGTTGAAGATGTAATGGCCGGACAGAATATCTTTCCGCGAAAAATTGTGATCGATCCGCGCCGTGTAGTTATCCTGCGTGGAAACGGCGCTGGCCGGCGCCGACGCGAAATTTTGCGTTCCCACCAGAGTGTTCGGTAGCTGTTGGAATTGGAGAAACGTAAGCGCCTGCGGGCTGAGGGCCGACTGCGGGATTACATTTCCCACGATTCCCACGTTGAGCGGGTCCTTCAAGATGATCGGCTGTCCAGTCCGCGCATTCACCAGCCCGCGAAAGTCTCCCGTGCGGATCGATGCCGACGGCACCAGGCGTAACTGGCTGGTTGCGCCTTGCGCCACGCGCCCCGACTCCCAATTGAAAAAGAAGAACGTCTTGTCCCTGCCGGAATACAGCTTCGGGATCGTAACCGGGCCGCCGGCATTCGCGCCGAATTGATTGCGATTTAGCCTCGGCGGCGTCACGCTGTGTCCCGCAATTGCGTCGTAACTCTGCGTCAACGCGTTGTTGCGATTGAACTCCCACAGTGTGCCGTGCAAGCGGTTGCCACCCGATTTTGTGATGATGCTGACCTGCCCGCCCGGGGCTCCGCCCGATTGCGCCGAGTAAGTGCTGGTTTCGACCTTAAACTCGGCGAGCGAATCGATCGATGGCGAAAAGCTATAAGTCATTGCATCGTAATCCATCATTTCGACTCCGTCGATAAAGTAGCGGTTCGCCGTGTCGCGGGAACCGTTCGCCGAAGCGGCTGTCGAGCCGTATGCGGAATCCTGCTGACCCACCGAGCCGCGCCCGCGCCGCACCGTGATCGACCCTGGAGTGCCGGCCTGCACGCCCGGAATGAGTTGCGCGAGTTGAATAAAATTTCGTCCATTCAGCGGCAATTCGACGATCTTGCCCGCGTCGATCACGGTTCCCACCGTTGAGTTCTCGGTTTGCAGCACCGCCGCGGTAGCATTCACTTCGATGCTCTCGTTGACGTCGCCAATCTTGAGCGAAAAATCCATGCGCGCCGTCTGCTGCACTTCCAGCGTGACCTCGCCGGTTTTCTGCGCTTGGAAACCGGTCCGCGCCGCCGTAACCGTGTAATTGCCGGCGGGCAGAAAGGGGATCGAGTAAGATCCCGCGGCATCGGTCTGGATCTCGCGGAACGTATTGGTCGCCAGGTTAGTCGCGCGTATTGAAACGCCGGGCAGAACGGCGCCGGACGCGTCGGTCACGGTTCCGACTAAAGTAGCGGTGGTCTGTTGCGCCAGGTACGGCGGAAGGGCCAATAGAAAGCAAACAAGAAGTCGAACTCGCATGATTCTGGTTATGATATCCAGAACAGTAAAGGATCGCACGAACGTGCGATGACTCAACAATGCGCCTTCACGCCGCGGTCCTCGTTTTCCTGTCCTTAGCCGTCCCGCTGAATGCCTACGATCTCCTGATCGTGAACGCCCGCGTAGTCGATGGGACGGGCGGTTCATGGTTTCGCGCGAGCATCGGCATCGACGGCGACACCATCACCGCTATCGGCCTCCTGCCGGGCGCCGCTGCCAAGCGCACCATCGATGCGCAAGGTTTTGTGGTTGCGCCGGGCTTCATCGACATCCACACGCATGCGCGTACCGGCATCTTCCAAGTACCAACGGCAGACAATTACATTCGACAGGGCGTCACGACGTTGATCGAAGGGAACGACGGCAGTTCGCCCATCCCTCTTAAACCGTTTCTCGATAAGCTTCGCGCCACGCCCCTTTCCGTGAACTTCGGCTCCTTCGCGGGACACGGCTCCATTCGCGCCGCCGTTATGGGTCTGGAGAATCGGCATGCCACGCCAGCCGAGATCGAGAGGATGAAAGACCTCGCCCGGCAAGCCATGCGCGACGGTGCGTTCGGTCTCTCGACCGGACTATTCTACGTGCCCGGCAATTACGCGGCAACCGAAGAGGTGATCGAGATCGCGAAAGTTGTAGGCGAAATGGGCGGGATGCATATCTCGCATATGCGCGACGAAGGAATTCATGTCGTGGACAGCGTCCGCGAGACCATTCGCATTGGCGAAGAAGGCCACTTACCGACGCAGGTCACGCATCATAAGACGATAGGCAAGGCAAATTGGGGCAAGCCGGCCGAGACGATCCGGGTTATCGAAGAGGCTCGCGCGCGGGGCGTCGACGTCAGCATGGACGCCTATCCATACACCGCTTCCAGCACCGGAACCGCCGCGCTGTTTCCGCAATGGTCGCAAGCCAGCGGCCATAAAGAGCTTGTCAAGCGGCTGCACGATCCGGGCACGCGAGCCAAAATCAAAGCCGCGATCTCGGACAACATCAGCAATGGCCGGGGCGGTGGAAGTGCCAAAAACATTGTCATGGCGAGCTGCGGATTTGACGCTACCCTCGCCGGCAAGAGTCTCGCCCAGATTACAGGCACGGGCGGCAAAGAGCCAACTCCGGATAACGCCGCCGAAACCGCCATGGACATTCAGGAGAAAGGCGGATGCTCCGCCGTGTACCACGCGATCGATGAAGCAGACGTTGAGCGGATTCTGCGGTACCCGTTCACCATGATCGGATCGGACGGCGAGATTCCAATTTTCGGCAAGGGCGTGCCACATCCCCGGAGCTACGGCACGTTCGCGCGCGTTCTAGGCCGTTACGTTCGCGAGCGTAAAGTGCTAACGCTCGAAGATGCCGTGCACCGGATGTCCGCGCTTCCGGCAGACCGTCTCGGGTTGGAAGATCGCGGCCTGCTGCGCCCCGGAATGAAAGCGGACGTCGTGATCTTCGATCCAGCAACAGTGGAAGATCGCGCCACGTTTCTAGAACCGCATCAGTATGCGGTGGGTTTCCGCGAAGTCTTGGTGAATGGAATTCCGGTGCTGGATGAAGGGAAGATCACGTCAAGCAGACCGGGACGCGTTCTCACCAAGTAGCGGGGTACAATCTGAAACTATGAAACCCGTTCCGGCAGATCGGCAACAAGCTCTTGTCGAGAGACTTACGAATGCGTGCGGCGGCGCTTACAGCCCGGAAACGCGGCGGAAATTTTTCATTACGGGACCGCAGTGGGCGGCCGCTTATGAAGGCCAGGCGCTGTTCCATGCGCCAACGCGTCAGTCCGTCGGCTTCGAGCAGGTGATCGCGGAGTACGCCAAAATCGGCTTAGGCCATTGGTGTACGCACGATACCGACGTGATCCCTACCGCGGCGCTTGGCAAAGATAGGCAGCACGAGATTGTCGAACGCATTCAGAAAAGTCTCAAAGAGAACGGCCTTCAGTGCTCGATGGTCACTACCGAAACCTTCTTCCATGCCGTGTTCGCGGCGAGTCCCGCGGCGGAAGCGCCGGAAGTCCGGCAATATGCGGCGTTCCGGGTGAAGAACACCGTCGACATCGGTCATGAGCTGGGGGCGCGATTCGCCGTGTATTGGCC
>JALYXS010000287.1 GCA_030946965.1 Acidobacteriota bacterium | reverse complement strand
CGAAGACCGTCTCGCCGCTCGATCTCACCCATGTGGCGAATTTGCTGACCAGTTATGAATTGCCGTTCGGCCGCGGCAAGAAGTTCTTGGGGTCGTCCGGGCGGATCGCGAATTTGCTGATCGGCGGATGGATCGTTTCGGCCGCGCAGCAGTATCGCAGCGGGGCTCTTATCGAACTGGTGACACCCGGTAATCCGCTCGGCGCGGGCGAGCTCTTCAGTCGTATTACGAAGGCAGTGATTACTGGCCAACCGATCCGGACGGGCGTCTCCCGCACGAATCTCGATCCTAATAACCCGAATGTCCGCTGGTTTAACTATGGCGCGAATGCTCCGTTTGCGGTCGCGCCCGCGTACACGCTGGGGAACGCGTCGCTCTACTATGAGAATTTCCGCAATCCCCCATTTTTCAACGAAAATATCTCCGTCCTGAAGAACTTCATCATTACGGAATCGGTTCGCCTGCAATATCGCGCGGACGCGCTCAACGCGTTCAACCGAACCGATTTCGGCGGGATCAACGGCACGGTGGGCAACGTCAACTTCGGCCGGCCACAGGGCGTGCAGGACGGTCCGCGCATCATCACCATGGGGCTGCGTCTGGAGTTTTAGGTCATTCGCAACAACCATCGCAAGGCATTTTTTTGAAGTTTTTCGAATTCCGGGTTCCATAGGTCCACCAGTAGGTGACCAGGCGCAAGGTAACAAACGCGTCCCTTGCCGTAATCGTAAGCCCATCCGGCGGCAGACGTCTTTCCCAAACCCCGGAAGTCAAGATCGTCCTCATTCACGCTCTGAAGTAACAGATACTTCGGATCTTTCTCATATGTCATGTAATGCTGCTCGTCGGTAACGACAAAATCATTTACGCCGCGCGTGATAGGGTGATTTTTATTTACTACTTTCACCTTAAATGGACGGATGTGCGGGTGTTGTTGAGTTACGGCGCCCAAGACGTCGCGGAAGTCGCTGTTATGCGGGCTGATATAAGTGACGTTGTGATAAAAGAGGACCCCGCCGCCCCCCGCGGCAAAGTCCTTCACGGCTTTCCCTTGCGCCGGCGTGATCCAGTAGTTTGGTTGGCCGCCCCACTTCGGGAGCGGCGGATCGCTTACCACCTTCGCGTTAGTCAGGTGTGCAAAAGCGGCGTTGCTGCTTTCGTCGGGATAACCGTCCGGCCAAGTCATTCCATCGCGAAAGACAATCAGTATCTTGTAGCCTTGTAAAGTTTCGGCATCGAGCAACTTAACTTCATCGCGGAAGTCAATTGTCAATCCGAGATCCTTACCCAGCGTTTTGCCCAAACCGGACCGGATGTAATCGCTATTGTGGTACCGGTCGCCGATCAGCGCAAACGCGGTAGCTTTTTCTTCGGCTAGAGCGCATTGTAGTGCGCAGGGTACCGCGAGTGTCATGTTCCGGATAGCGGATCGCCTTGTCATGCCTTTCATGTGATTCCCCCGGCTCTTCCGCGTAAACGGTTCGCGCCGGCTGTGATTCTATCACTGCCTCCCATTCGGGAAGAAGAGAACGGCACGAATCCGAACCGCTGCGATATTATTGAACTATCATGCATTCGCGCCGGAATTTTATTGGCAAAGTAGCGACTGGTCTAGCCGGAACCATCGCCGGCAACACCGTTCTAGGCGCGAGCGACCGCCTTCGCCTCGGAATCATCGGCGCGGGAGACCGGGGCATGCAAGACGTTAGGGACGCGATGGCGTGCCCCAATACGGAATTCGTGGGCTTTGCCGATATCTACACTAAACGGCTGGAAGACGCCAAGAAAGTTGCGCCGGACGCAAAGACTTATCTCGATTACCGCTATCTATTAGACGATAAGTCGGTCGATGCGGTCCTGATCGCCACGCCACAACATTTGCATGCGGAACACTTCATCGCATCGATGGATGCGGGAAAACACGTTTATCAAGAGAAGACCATGGCCTTCAATCTGGCCGACGCCAAGCGCATGCGCGCCGCCTATCAGAAGGCGGGGAAGCGTACCGTCCAAGTAGGGCATCAGTCTTGCTCCTCGGGACAAGTAGCCGACGCATCGCAGTTTTTGGCATCCGGAAACGTCGGGAAGATTACGGCGATACACGCCCACATGTACCGCAATACGCCGCACGATAAACCGCAATGGTCGCGGCCCGTGTCGCCCGACATGACGCCCGAGAAGATCATTTGGAAATCCTTTCTGGGTGGCGCCCCGCCGCACGATTTCGACGCTAACCGGTACATCAACTGGCGCTTTTTTTGGGATTATTCCGGCGGCAACGTGTACGAGAATATGTGCCACCAGCTTTCGTTCTGGTACAAGGTGATGAACCTGCAGATCCCGAAAGCCGTGAACATGGCCGGCGGTATTTATTTGTGGAAAGACGGCCGGCAAGTACCCGACACCATGAACGTTTCGATGGAGCACCCGGAAGAAATCCTGTATTCGTGGAACTCCGGTTTCGGCAACAGCCAATTGGGGGCCACCGAAGACGTGCTTGGCACCGATGGCACCGTTTCTAAAGGCCAACAGATCCGCTACATTCCGCAAAAGGTCAATCGTCCGGGTGGTGTCGAGGTGATGGGCAACACACCCACGCCGCCGCGCGCGCACATGCAAAATTTCATGGATTGTATCCGTTCGGGCCAGACGCCGAACTGTCCGTTCGACGTCGGCTACCGCGTGTCCATTGCCTGCCGCATGGCGGTCGATAGCTATCGCCAGGGCCGCACCATGAAGTGGGACGCGACGAAAGAAGAAATCGTTTAACCGTGGATTTCGACTTCACTCCCGAGCAGATCCAACTGCGCCGGGAAGTCCGCGCGTTCGCCGAAGCCGAGATTGCCCCGCACGTTCTCGAGTGGGATGAACAACAAATCTTCCCGATGGAAGTCGTCAAGCATTTGGGATCGCTCGGCTACATGGGATCCATCTTCCCGGAGGAATTCGGCGGCGCGGGGCTGGGTTATATCGAATACGCCATCATCATCGAAGAACTTTCGCGGGTCGATGGATCGGTTGGCATTATCCTAGCCGCGCACACTTCTCTTTGCAGCAATCACATTTACAAGGCCGGAGACGACGAGCAGAAGCGGCGTTATCTGCCGAAGCTCGCATCGGGTGAGTGGATCGGCTGCTGGTCGTTGACCGAGCCGGAAGCGGGTTCCGATGCGGCTGGCACGCGCACGACGGCGGTTCGCGAGGGAGACGAGTGGGTAGTGAACGGCGCCAAGACGTTCACCACTAACGCGCATTATGCGGACGTCTGCATCGGCATGGCGGTAACGGATCGCGGCGCGGCGCAGCATGGAATCTCGGCTTTCATATTCGATAAAGGCACGCCGGGATTTCGCACGGGCAAGAAAGAAAACAAGCTCGGTCTGCGCGCCAGCGCGACGGGCGAGGTTATTTTTCAAAACTGCCGCCTGCCCGGCAGCCAGTTGTTAGGCAAGCAGGGCGAAGGGTTCGTCGACAGTTTGCGAATTTTAGATGGCGGACGCGTTTCGATTGCGGCGCTCTCGATCGGGATGGCGCAAGGCGCATACGACGCGGCGCTGAAATATTCGAAAGTGCGGAAACAGTTCGGGCGGCCGATCTCGGAGTTTCAAACCATTCAGAATAAGTTGGTCGATATGGCGACCGCGATCGACGCCTCGCGTCTGCTGACCTATCGCGCGGCTTCCATGTTGGAGCAAGGTAAGCGGGTGACCCGGGAATCGGCAATGGCGAAGTTGTTTTCATCCGAAGCGGCCGTGCGGATTGCGGACGAAGCGGTGCAGATTCATGGCGGGTACGGATTTATCAAGGACTATCCCGTGGAGAAGTTCTATCGCGACGTGAAGCTGTGCACCATCGGAGAGGGAACGAGCGAGATTCAGCGGCTGGTGATTGCGAGACAGCTCTTGAAGGATTGATTGTGTATTGTGGCGCGGGCACTCGTGCCTGCCGTGTCCACACTCGTGTGGACACGGGCTCTGCTAGTAGAAAAGCTAAATGATCTCGCTCCGCAATATTCGCGCGCTCGCCCGCGCCGCTACCGCAATCGAAAATCAAACACCCGAATCGGTTGCACTCCTGGAAGAGATCTCGGCTCACCCTGGCGCCGGCCGTGTCATTGGAATCACGGGCCCGCCCGGCGCGGGCAAGAGTACGCTGGTCGATGCCCTGGCGCAAGCACTCCGCAACCAAAACAAAACGGTCGGCATTCTCGCGGTCGACCCCACCAGCCGCGCCTCTGGCGGGGCGATCCTCGGCGATCGCATACGCATGCAGCGGCATCACGCCGATCCCGGCATTTTCATCCGATCCATGGCAACCCGCGGCTCGGCCGGCGGCATCGCGAAGGCCACGGCGAATGTCGCGAAGCTTTTCCGCCACGCCGGATTCGATTTCATTGTCATTGAAACGGTCGGCGTCGGCCAGGATGAAATCGAGGTCGCCGCGCTCGCGGACGTGACTCTCGTTGTGCTCGTCCCCGGAATGGGCGACGGCGTTCAAGCCATCAAAGCGGGCATTCTGGAAATCGCGGACATTTTCGTGATCAATAAAGCGGATTATCCGGGGGCCGGCCGCGCCGAGCGCGAATTGCACGCGGGCGGATGGAGCGCGCCAGTCCTGAAAACTGTCGCGACGGAAGGCGCCGGCATTCCGGAGTTGATCGATGCTATGGTTACTTGCCCCATTCGCGCTCGAAAGCCGGATTCAGAGCCGCAACTCGACCACCTGGGCATCGCCGTCCACTCCATCGATGCGGCACTGCTTTTCTATTCCGGCGCGCTAAAACTGCCCGTCGCACTTCGCGAAACCATTCCCGGCGAGAGAGTAAATATCGCGATGCTGCCGGCCGGCAGCCCGCGCATCGAACTGCTCGAACCCGCCGAGCCGGATTCCGTCATAGGCCGATTTCTCGGCAAGCGTGGGGAAGGTCTGCATCACATCGCGCTACGCGTTCCGGATCTTGCGGCAACTGTCCAGGCGCTCAAGGATTCCGGCGCGCGCCTGCTCGGCGAACCGCGGCGCGGCGCGGGCGGACACCTCTACGTTTTCGTCCACCCGGACAGCACGGGTGGCGTATTATTGGAACTTATCCAATCCTGAAATCCAGTCCTGAGGAGCACTCTGAATTGCAAGCGAAGATCGGCATTATCGGCGGCAGCGGACTGTACTCGATGCCCGGCTTTTCCATCCAGGAAGAGGTCAATATCGAAACTCCATTTGGCCGGCCTTCCGATAATTTCTGCATCGGCAAACTAGACGGCAAGCCTGTCGCTTTTCTGGCGCGCCACGGCCGCGGACACCGTATTTCTCCATCCGATCTGAATTTTCGCGCCAACATCTACGGCATGAAATCGCTTGGCGTCGAGCGTATCCTGTCGGCGAGCGCCGTCGGCTCATTGAAAGAGGAGCACCGTCCGCTCGATTTCATAATCCCCGACCAGTTTTTCGATCGCACGCGCGGCCGGATTTCTACTTTTTTCGGCGACGGCCTGGTGGTGCATGTGAGTTTCGCCGAACCGGTTTGCCCGCAAATGGCCGGTGTGGTCTTCGAAGCCAGCAAGGCCGCTGGTGTCAACGCAAAGCGAGGCGGCACGTACCTCTGCATGGAAGGCCCCGCTTTTTCGACCAAAGCGGAATCGAACGTTTATCGAAGTTGGGGCATGGACGTCATTGGCATGACCAACCTGCAGGAGGCCAAACTCGCGCGCGAAGCCGAGATCTGCTACGTGACGATCGCAATGGTCACCGATTACGATTGCTGGCATAAGGAACACGATTCCG
>JALYXS010000255.1 GCA_030946965.1 Acidobacteriota bacterium | reverse complement strand
AAGGAGACCATCGTTTTTCGACGAACGACAGCATGTCGGGGCGCTTTACCCGAAGCCACTACAATTTTTCTCAGGTCGGCGGGAAATACGGTTCGCCAGTGGACGGTCTTAGCAATGGATTTGGAACGGGGTTGAACGATTCATTGGTCTACACTGGCACGCTCACCGAAACGCACGTGTTCACGCCGACGCTGCTGAATGAGTTTCTGGTCGCGGTGAACCGCAATCCAAACCACCAGGGAACCCTCGCCGATTTCACAAACTGGTCGCAGAAATTGGGGCTTCCGAATCCTTTTGGAAGCAACGGCTGGCCAACCATCTGCGCCGGGAACTTTAACTCTGCTGGGATGCCGATAACGTGAAAGACCAGCACCTGACTGCCGGTCACATCGAGGACAACGTAACCTGGGTTAAGGGCAAGCATTCTTTTGCGTTCGGAGGAAGAGTACGGCAAGAGTACAACGACGTTCGCGAACTTCAACACTCCCAGGGGTCTCACACTTTTGCGGAGAACTGGACCGCCCTGTACGATCCGGCCGGCGATCAAGCCGTTCCGTTTACCGGCGTCGGTCTGGCGTCGGCCGCGCTGGGGCTTCCGACCTTTCTTTCAAACCAATACAATCGCGGCTACTATTACTTTCGCCAAACCGAGATGGGTTTTTACGGGCACGATAGCTGGAAGATCACGCCGCGGCTCACCGTCGAATTGGGTCTTCGATGGGATAAGTGGACCCCGTATAAAGAAAAGTACGACCGGCTCGTAAACGTCGACCTTCGGAACTTCGCGAATCAGTTCCAGGTTGTGTCCCCGAATGACACTTCGATCGACTCGATTCAGGGCATTCCCCCCAGCGTGCTCGCGTCGTGGGCCAAACGCGGGCTAACCTGGACGACGGCCAACAAAGCGGGACTGCCGAGCAGTTTGATCCCGAGTCCGAACAATGACTTCGGCCCCCGGCTCGGCGCGGCTTATCGAATTAACGGGAAGACTTCGGTGCGCGCGGGTTACGGCGAATACTTTTGGACGCTTCCACTGTCGCAACTCCTGCAAACCTCGCGCATCAATCCGCCGCTGAATCTGCGCTACACCAACCCCCTGGGCAGCATTGACGGCACGGCGACGTTCGCGGTCCGCACGGCCCCCCAGCCGGATTACTTCGTTGGTAAGGCGGCAGTAGACGTGAACGGGGTAATCCAGATTAATCCAAATTCGGCGCAGTCTTTCTTCCCGTACGACTACAACGGCTGGAAGGATACGCGGGCGAGGGAATGGCAGTTCACCATCGAGCGCCAGATTATGAAGGATACGGCGCTGCGGCTGAGCTACATCGGAGATCACGGCTCAAATCTCGAACAGCGGTACAACCTCAACAGCCAGGAAGCGCAAATCGATTATGAGCAGCGCACCGGCAGCGCGCCTCCAGGCAATCGGGACTTCCTCCGCGTGAACCGGAACTGGAACTTCAACGGCGTGTTGGCCAAGGTGGGATATTCGAACACTAATTCGGCCCAGATACAACTCGAGCGGCGGTATTCGGCCGGCCTGGCGTTCCAGGTTTTCTATACCTTCACCCGTTCGCTCTCGACGACAGATGCGGGCCAGGCCAGCGCCGGTTCGGGATCCATCAACGACACGGGCGGAACCGGCCAGGTGCCCGAGAATAATCAGCTCTTGGGCGAGCCGAATCTATCTTTCGATAAGCGCTTGCGGCTCTTGTACTACAATTCGACCGCCATCCCGCCGCACCGGTTAACGTGGAATGGCATTTACGATCTGCCGTTCGGCCGCGGTAAACATTTCGCCGGAGGGGCATCGAAGCTGGCTGATGCATTGATCGGCGGTTGGCAGATCGCCAGCATTGGCAGCTTTCGATCGGGCACCTGGCTCAGCGTTAGTCCTAGCGAATATCTGTTTGGGAACCCCGCGTTGAGTCCGGACAAGCAGTTGACTCTGACGTACAACGGACGCGCGCAACGCCTTTACTTCGCGGGCGACTTCGACCCTACCCGGGCAACCAACGTCGATCTGGCGAAATTAGAAGCGCTGGTTCCAGTGGGCCGCGGTTCGCGCCTTCTGCGCCCGCTCGGCACGGGATTCGATAACCGTCTGCCGGTGACGCTCTCCGACGGGACCGTGCGGCTGACTCCCATTACCGACACGGTGAACTGGAACTCCCGCGC
>JALYXS010000027.1 GCA_030946965.1 Acidobacteriota bacterium | reverse complement strand
GTGGTAGATTGCTCGATGGACAAAAATCGGGATCATTTCCTTATCGATTTGAAGACTGGACAGTTCAAGGAACCTGATCCGGCAAATCGGGAAGCTCTGGTGTGGGGCGACATCGCCGAGGCGTTCTCCAACCCTGTCGCGATGGACGAACCCCATTCCGACTATGTACCTACCCAGATACTCGGCGAGGCGTTTCGGCACTGTGGCTATGACGGCATCGTATATAGGAGCTTTCTCGATCCCAAAGGATATAACGTTGCTTTGTTCGACTTGGCTTTGGCGGAGCTGATGAACCTCAGACTTTTCAAAACTAAGTCGTTAAATTACGAATTCGATTAAGACACTTTACGAGCGCAAGTCCAGGGTAACGCGAGAACCCTGGCATCGAAAGCCTGCTGCGTTGTTCGTATTTGGCTAATTTCGTGGTTCTTTTGGTTGCGGGTCCGATTCCCGTCTCCCGCTCCATGTTTCTCAATGCAAATCCGCTAGTCGCTCCGGCATATCCGCCAATTCGTAGCTCAACACGGCGAGCGCCGCGGTGTTCAAGCGGAAATCGTGTGGATCGATTTTATCGAAAGTATCGGCGTTGGTATGGTGCCAGTCGAAATAGTGAGCGCCCACCGTGCGAACACCGAAGCCGGGCACGCCGGATTTCATGAGCGGTTCGATATCGGTTTCTCCTTCACCACGGAATATTTGCCCGGCTTGAATCGCGTCGAGCGGCTTGACCAGATCCTTCAATCGCGCGAATGCATTCGCCGAAGCGCCTTGTAGCAACACTTGGAACCCAAGCGGCTTCTCGGCCCCTTCGTCCATCTCAATCGCCGCGACATGATTGCCGATCTTATCTCCCACCCAGGCCCGGTAAGCCTTCGCCCCGGCAGTCCCGTTCTCCTCATTAGTCCAGAAGACGACGCGAATGGTGCGCTTGGGCCGTAAACCCGATTGGCGGATCAGTGAAACCGCTTCGAGCGCGGCCATGCATCCCGATCCATCGTCTTGAGCGCCCTGCCCCACATCCCACGAATCGATGTGACCGCCAATTACAACAATCTCCTCCGGCTTTTCACTCCCGCGCAGCTCGCCGATTACGTTGGCGGACTCGGCGTCCGCTTCCATGTGAGCTTCCATCGCCAGATGCATGCGGACCGTGTTCCCTGTATCCGACAAGCGCTGGATCGTTTCCGCATCCTCGATACTTACGGCCGCGGCCGGAATTTTCGGCGCGCCTTCCTGGTACCGGAGAGCGCCGGTGTGCGGCGACCGCAAGCTGGACGGAGTTATGGAGCGCACCAGCGCCGCGACCGCTCCCAACTGGGCCGCCTTCGATGCACCCGCGCTTCGGAACGCCACAGTTTTGCCGTAACTGGTGAACGGGACGTTATAGAGTACGATTTTGCCGGCGATCTTTTCCCGCCCGAGACGCGCCAATTCTTCAAAGCTCGAAACTACGACGAGATCCGCGTCGATACCGGCGGGCGGCGTTCCGACGCTGTCGCCTAATCCCAACATGAATAGCGGACGTTGTACCGGACTGAGCAGCGCTGCCGATTCCTGCCCGCGCACCCAATGGGGAACTTTGACCGGGATCGTCTGTACATTCTCGAGCCCCGCTTTCGTCATTTCGGAAGCGGCCCAAACAATGGCGCGCTCGAGCGCGGGCGAACCGCTCAGGCGGTTCCCGATGCGGTCGCAAAGATAGGCCAGGCGATCGAGACCGGCGCTGTCTTCGAGAGCCGCGCCGATCAAACGCGCCGCTGCTTGGCGATATTGCTCGTAAACAGGTTTCGATGTTTGCGCGGACAGCAGAGCGGCGGTTATGCCGATCGCGGCCACGCAAGATACGATAATTTCTTTGGTTTTCATTCGCCGCAAAAGCGATCGAACGCGTCGGTGAGAAGCTTGGCGATCTGGAAGCTGTCTCTGGGTTCGATGTCGCTTCGGTGCATCAGATATACCGGCGTTCCATTCTGGAAGAGGGTGATCGACGGCGAGGAAGGCGGATAGGCGGATAAGATCTTGCGCAAACGGGCTACCGCATCCACATCGGCGCCCGCGAAAACCGTGGCCGCCTTGGCGGGCCGCACGTTATGCCGCAACGCCTGGCCCACTCCCGGCCGCGCCTTTCCCGCCGCGCATCCGCACACGGAGTTGACGACCATCAGAACCGTGCCGCTATTGGGTCCGAGCAAACGGTCCACGTCGGCCGCCGTTTTCGCCTCCTCCACCCCGTACCGGGTCAGGTCTTCGCGCATGGGCGCGATCGCATGTTCTGGGTAAGTCATGATTCGATGTTAGCGCTTATGGAATTTTGATCGATTCCACGCTCCGCTCCAACCCTAGTCCAAAGTGCAGACGCGTTATCGCTCGCCGTTACACGTGACAGCGGATATCCGTTTCCCGAGCCGATCGAGCAGTCGCGGCGGCGCCGAAATGATAGTATTCTCGTTCACGCTTTCGTTTTGAAAGGAGTCCTCCCTGTTCTCGACAAAATGCTTCGAAGGCGCAATGCCGTGCCTTGGTGTTGGCCCGGTAAAGTAAGAGACCTCGTGAATGGTTGCCATCGGTTTATTCTTATTTCTCTTGAGCGCGTCCCCGGACTTTGTCTTCCAACAATCGAATGGAACCAAAGCTTCGCTCAGAAAATTCACGGGAGATACGGTCGTGATTGCATTCCTCCATTCGGAATGCGAGCATTGCCAGGCGATATGCAAAGCGTTGGACGGGATTGCGAAAGATTACGCGCCAAAGGGTGTGCGAGTTCTCGGAATCCTATTCGACAATGGCGCGGCAATCCGCCTGCGAAGTTTTAAGGATCGATACGCGCGCGGATTCCCGGTTGGCGTTTCCAATGAAACGGACGTATTGCGATATCTGAAACTCGACTTGGCGCAAGGGTACTTCGTGCCAATTATTGTGTTTGTCGACCGGAAGGGGAACATGCAGAGCCGGCATCTTGGGGACGACGCGCTATTCCAGGATGCCTATAAGAACATTAGAAACGAGCTGAACTCCATACTTGTGAAGAGATGAACAAACGGAATTATTT
>JALYXS010000231.1 GCA_030946965.1 Acidobacteriota bacterium | reverse complement strand
GATGTAGCAGGATCGTAGGCCGTTCACGCGTACGACTTCGAGAATCGCTTCCGCTAGCTGATCGCGGCTGAATCCCAGGTTTTCAATGCGATAAATTTTGGCCGAATCGACCATGCGGCGTACATGTTCGGGCAGTCGGAAGATGGCGGGGCCGTCCGGCGTGGAATAGCAACGGATTCCCTCAAACACAGAACTTCCGTAACTCACTACGTGCGAAAGTACATGAATCTTGGCATCGTCCCAAGCGATAAAATTGCCGTTGTGCCAGATCTTCTGCGTAGCCTTCAACATTTGCTTAGTATAACTTAGGGACGGAATCAAAATTGCTCCAAAGAGGCTCAAGCGAGGAATATCGGTATGCGTAGAGCGGCATTGTGCAGTTTAGTCTTGACGATTACAGCAGCCCTGATACCCTGCGGCGCTCGAACTCCCGGCGCTCCCCTCAAACCGGGATTCAACACGTTTAATAAACAGCAGGACGTCCAGCTCGGTCAAGAAGCGGCGCAAAAAGTATTACAGCAGTCCCAAGTGGTTCAGAACAAATTCCTGCAGGATTATGTGAACCGCATAGGGCAACGTTTGGCAGGCGCCCCCGAAGCGCGCGACAGCGGATTTCATTTTACTTTCACGGTGATCAACGATCCGAGCGTTAATGCGTTTGCCCTGCCGGGCGGCCCGATGTTCATCCACACGGGCCTACTAAAAGACGTGGATAATGAAGCGCAACTGGCTGGAGTGATGGGCCACGAAATGTCGCACGTGATATTAAGGCACGGAACTAACCAAGCATCGAAAGCGAATCTGATTCAGCTCCCTGCAATGCTTGCGGGACTTGTCGGCGGGCATTCGATGCTGGGCCAACTCGCCGCGCTCGGCGTGGGACTCGGCGCAAATTCAGTATTGTTGAAATTCTCGCGTACGGACGAAAGCGAAGCCGATGCGCTCGGTTCTCACTTGATGTCTGAAGCGGGATTTAACCCGATCGAGATGGCGCGGTTCTTCGAGAAACTCCAAACGTCGGGCGGCGGGCGCGGGCCGCAGTTTCTCTCCGATCACCCGAATCCGGGTAACCGTGAAAAGGCCATCGAAGAAGAGGTGCGCACTCTTCCCGTCCGGCAATATGGGTATGAAACCGGCGATTTTCAGAAGATGAAGCAGGAATTGGCAACGGTTCCGAGCGGGCGTTCCGGGCAGGGTCAGTTTCGAGGGGCGACAACTGCGCCGGCCAGTGGCCAGCCAACGGGAGGAATGAAGGAACTCCGCGGGCAAAGCTTCTCGCTTTCCTATCCGGCGAACTGGCAGGCTTACGGCGGCAACAATTCGGATTCCGTAACAATCGCGCCGCAGAACGGAATCGTGCAAGGCGCTAGTCAGAGCGCCGCGGTGGGTTACGGCGCCATCGTTAGCTATTACTTTCCCGACAATAATCGCGCCACGGACTTGAGTGCGGCAACGGAAGATTTGATTCACCATTTGACGGCTCAGAATAACGGGATGCAGATTGCTGGAAATTCGAAGCGCGTTCGCGTGGCGAACCACGATGGGTTAGTGACGATGATGCAAAGCGGTTCGCCTTACGGCGGAACGGAATCGGACGCCTTGCTTACGGTTGCAACTCCCCAGGGATTGTTCTACATGGTGTTTATCGCGCCGCAGAATCAATTCGGCCAATTGCAGGGAACTTTCGATCAGATGGTTCAGTCGATTCGTTTCGCTTCGTAAAGTTTGCGACTGGTATGAACATGCGGTTCATCCGTCCTCGCTCAAGACACCGGCGAGGGCGGCGCCCTCTCCAGGGGTGACGCGGCAATTCTGAGATTTTGGGCCGCGGCCGGGATAATCGAAGCGATCTTTGTCAACATTACAACGAGTTGGGTAGAGTTCAAGAGTGTGAACTGCCAGGACTCGCGGGAGGGAGTGGGGGAGTTCGATCTGGACATGTCCCAATACATTCACGACAACACCAAGGAAGAGATCAACCACTTTCGCTTCCTTAACGTTTACCTCGTCTCAAAGCGCGCTGAACCGGTTAGTCTGGAGAATTTTCGCATTTTGCCTAGCAGCCGGACCACCCGTTCGGCGGGGAGGACTGCCGTGGGGGCGATTCGCTCCCTGACCGAGGACGGCCTGTTCAGAGGGAATCTCCGGCGTTCTTTGAACTCTTGCGGGATCTCGCCGAAGGCGCGGATAGCGCGAGCCGCGATCAATAGGGCTTATCGGCCGAAGTACACCGATCGGCCTAACAACCCCAACTCTCTTACGCGCAGGCCGAAGATGCTCACTTGGTCAAAAGCCCAGAGGTTCGTAATTGGGATGCCTTCGCCGATGGCGATCGCCCATTCTTTCTCCCATGGTGTCGCCGGCCCAAATACTGGGACCAGGTAGCGAATCGAATCGAGCGGCCACCCGAGATCGATTGGGAACCGGATCGCGGTTCGCGCCAGATCCAGATCCCGCAAGTTGCCACCGAACGCCAGCGCCTCCAGCTTCAAAACATCGAACCCGGCCGACTGCTTGGATTCCCATTCGACGGGGAAGTTGATGAACCGGTTCAATCGGCCGCCGAGCTTATGATCGGGATCGGCGGGAGTTGGATGGTTCACATCATAAGCGAAAAGCATTTCGAATCGCGCGTTCGGATGCACTCCACGCACGTGCGCGATCAAATCGTCGACGTGATCCCGGAGGCGGCTCCGTAGAAACGTGGCATCCGCGCCGCCGTTCACGTTGGGATCGTCGTTGGGATGCGTAAAGAGTTGGAGCGGTCTTCCCAGCGCCGCTTGCGCGGCGGCGGCGGTCGCGTCGTCGTAATACGCCATGCTGGTGACGCCGGTCGCGTCGAGGTACGGAAAAAACCACCACAAGAATTCGCCGCATTGCAAGGATGGCGTCAACCCCGCCGCGGCTTGTAAGTCGGCGATATTGGTCAACACGGCTTGCTGATAGGCCAGCATTAGCGGGCTCTGCGCGCAGTGCGTCGAGTGCAGGGATCCGAATCCTTCATCCGTGGAGACGGCGGTGCCGTCGTGAAACTTCGCCGCAAACCCATCCGGTGGATTGACTAACTCCATCGATTCGGCCGTTACGATTTCGCGCCCCCGCGCGTGGCATTCCGAGTAGAGGTCGGCATGCCATTCTCGCGCGCCGCGGTTCAGGGCGGGGGATTGCGCGGGGTCGACCACCCATGTCCCCAGGTTTCCATTCTGCAGCGAACCAGATGCGGGCGAAATCGTGAAGGTTCCATTCGCGCTCGTTTTGACCGCGCTTACCACAAACGAGTAGGCCGGCGAACGGACCGATATCGTGAGAACATTCGCGGCAGCCCGCGCCCAAAGCCCGACAAACACGGCGTTGATGTAGCGCGCAAAATGCGAAGCGATGGTGCTCGTCGTGTCCGCCGGAAACACGGTCTTCCCTATTTCACTGCCGCTGAGGCTGAGGACAACAGTATCCTCGCCGGCCCAGTTCCCATCGAAACTGACCGTCAAGCTCGGTATCACGGCGCCGATGCGCTTCCGTTGATTCCACCAGAAGATCCCGATGTATTCGTTCATCGGCCCCTGAAAGCCGAGGCGGTCAAAGTTCCACATGAGACGCGCCGGAGAAAGTTTGTAAGAGTGATCCGTGCTGTAATCGAGCGCCGGTGAAATATTGGTTCGCGCCGGGGGAGGTTCCGGCACGTCCGAGGGCACGGCCGCTTCCAGGAAATCGAAGTAGAGGTGTCCCGGCGCTTTCAGCCGGATCGCCACCGTGTGCGCGCCGGCCGCAACGCCGGTGCGAAACTTCCGCCGCGTATTTACGCCGGGGTTGTTCAGCAAGTAACAGTTGAGATCCGTCTCGCCATCTCCGTCCAGGCGGATCCCCGCAATGCCACGGTCGGTGTAAAGCGAAGTGCCCAGATAGAGGTCGTGCAAGAAGCCGCAGGTGTAGCGCACCGTCACGGAGTCGCCGACCGTGGAGGCAACTTTCGCGAAGCTATTCGAGAAGAAGCCTTCCTCGGATCGCCACGAAGCGCCCGAGTACTCGCAGGCGGAATCGGTCTCCTCGATGCGCCGGCTTCCCGGTCCCGCGACTTGCAAAGCGCGCGTCGCATCCGGTCCAGTCAGCGCCCAATTAGTAAACTGCGCTTGCCACTCCGTATCCGTGAACGCCGCGCCATTGGCGAGCGCCGGCGCGAACGTCAGCCAGCACTGCCGAATCTGGTCGATGCCGCGCGCGCTGAAGTCGACGGAACAGCGCCAAGTCGCATTGCCTGTTCCGCCAGAGAATCGCACGCTCGCCTCGGTACATTTCAGCGTGTCCGTCCTATGCAGCGAGTACATCTCGATCAAGTTGCCGTCGACGCCGCCGCGCTCGGCGAGGTACGGAACCGCGGTCTGCGTTCCGGCGCTCGCGGTCAAGGTGATTCCTTCCGGCCCGTCGACGGAAGCGATGGCGTACTCCGCTCCATTGATGCGGAAAGGAAAGCCGGCCCTCAGTCCCGTGAAGCGCGTCCCTGAAATCCAACTCACGGTGGTTCCGCTCGTCGAAACGGTCCCGTAACGTCCCGCCTTCACGGTCAGCGAAGTTGGCGTACTGGTTGCTATCAGGGAGTGCGTCGTATTAGCGTGAATCCAGCCGGTGGCGTTAATCTGATCGCGAAGATCGTCAACTACCGTGGCAAGCGTAGTCAGGCTCAGGCTGGTTCCCGCATTTCCATCCGACCCGCTGATTGCCACGCCGCGCCCGGCCGCCGCCGGGTTCACTGTAAGCTTGACTGCGTAGGGTACGCTGCCTATGGACGCCGTAACTTGCGGATCCCCGGAGCCGGAGTTGATTGCCGCAACCAGCGCCGACGCCTGATCGCCGCTACTTTCGCCGGCGGTGTTCGATTCGGTGTGCGTATAGTTCCGGCCATTCACCGTTATGGCATGAACGGTTCCAGTCCCGTGCGCGAAAAATGAATACTCAACCGAGCTTATCGAAGGAGGGACGATAAAGTCGTATGCGAGATTCAGAAACCAGAGACTCACGCGATCATAAGGTTGCAGATCAGTCCCAGCTTCGAAATGGAATACTCCGGCCGCCGCGGTGAAATCTCCCGCCTGTAATGTGGCGAAGTCCCACAGACGTACCTGGGCCGTGGTTCCATCCGCGCGGGTAGCATCGAGGGTGGCCCAATCGATCCAGTTGTATTTTGGAGAGTCGAGCGGCTGCAATCCCGAGTCATATACAACATCGAATGTCAGAGTGGTTCCGGCGAAGTTGAAATCCGGTAGGTACTTTATGCTCGGATGCTCATAGAAATCGTCGGCGTCCCACAGGATCAGAACGGCGAAATCTGCGGGATCGCGAAACGTGCCGCTTACTTTGAAACTATTACTAGTGGCTGCGTGAAGCGCGGCGGAGGCGCCAAGCTGATCGAAGCCTCTTAGTGCCAAGGTACGGTTCGGCTGTAGCTTATAGATTCGCTCGGTCATCCCGAGCCAATGCTAACAGCATGGCGGGAATCGTTCGATAGCGCGGCTCGAGGCGCTTACGCGCAATGCCAATGAAATGCCGATCAAATTAATTTGCGTCGCTTGTGACTATGCACGGACTAATCTTCGGGAATAACTTTATTACGCCGACGCACGACACTACCTGGAACAACCTGCCCCTTGGCGTCCACGCGTTCAACCGTCGCTTCCTCGCGCCTCACGATAACATCGCGGGTAGCGCGCGTCTGCGTACGCTTGTGGACCAGATGATACTCTTCTTTCAGAATTAGCCGCTTCGTGACAACGATCTCCTCTTCGACCACCGGTACGATAATCGTGTCGCCTTCCCGGCGTACGCGGGGAGCGGTATCTACAACGCGGTTCAGGACGACTCGACGCACATCGACAGTGTCGTGAAGCACCGGCATGTCGATGTGCTCGACCCGTTCCTGAACCCGTTTGTGGACCCGCACCGCGCCCGTCTTGACGCTCTCCGCGTGCACGGAAAGTTCTTCCGCAACAACGGGAATAACAGTAATATCAGCTAACTCCTCCACATCTTCGATCTTGGCTTGTTGGTCCATTTTGATCCTTGACAGGCTAAATGCCGCCCCACCGTGGGCAGCATTCAGCCTGCCAACTAGCCTTTAGCCTGCCGCCGACCTCTTCCCTGTCACCTTCTCCCAACCGTATCGCACGGCGCCCTTGGCTTCCTCCCAGGTGCTATTCGGATTATTTCGGGCGTAATCGGTCTTCAAATTAGACTCGATCTGATCCCAGGATTTGCCTTGGTACCGGGGATCGGTCGCGGTCGAGTAGCCATACCGATACGCCGGCGCATAGCTATCGTATTCAAAGCCTCGGCCTGCATACCGCGTATCGAAATCCTGGCGGAATTCGGAATCGTAATCGCCGGTCCCGGGCCGGCCCGTCGTCTCCTTACTCCCGAGTTTTTCGACCTTAACGTCGGTGCGTCGCACTTTATCGCGGACCGTTTCGGTACGGTCCGTCGTTTCTTTGCCGATTGAGACCTCTTCGACAACGCGTGAGCGCTTCGATATCACGGGCTCTTCCGACATTTCGGTAACTTCGATGGTTTGGTCGCGTAAATTCGCCGTATCGGCCGCCGATATGGGCCGGTCCACCGCGTGGCGCTCGACTCGCACGTGCTCGTCGCGCAGAGTTATCTGTTCCTCCACGGGGCGTTCCGTGACACGGCTGTAAATGCGAACGCCGCCTCGTTGAACCGCCCGCTTCCCCACTTGAAGTTCCTCTTGCACCACGGGAATCGATTGGCGTCCACTCTGCCGATCAGGCGTCCCGCTACTTTCGCGCGCGCGCGTATCGCCCCCTTCATTGACATTGAGGGCGCCGTTCCGGTTCATGATCTCCGCGGCTCTCTCCGTCATGCTCTCATCCGCAGCCACCGTCACGACGGCATTTCCGCGTCCTACGGCTTCTTCGTAGTAGCCGGTTTCGCGTTCATCTACGTCGGAGCCGAATAGATGACGAAAAAAGTGCCCGATGCCGCTTTCCTCGCCGCTGCTTTGATTATCCCCACCAGTTATTTTTACATCCCCTGATGAAAACCCGCTGTCTTCAAGTTCCCGAGCTACTGCCTTTGCTGTCTGATGATCGTTAAACACCCCGACCACGCTTGTCGTTGTCATGATTGCTCTCTCCTTAGTTCCGTGTCACGAATACGCGACACATAATATTTCGATAATTTAATGAGCACGGGAACGCCCATTTATCGAAATTGTTTTTTATAGAAGAATTCGATGCTGAACAACCCGTTCTGATCGCGCTGTGAGATGACGGACCATTGCGGGTCTAGCGCCCATTCAATCCGGATAATCTGAGTATTAGGATCGTTCAGCGCCGTGACATACGTGAACGTGATGCTACTCGAAATCTGCTGTTGCAGAGTCAAGCGGGCCTGCGGAAGTTCCGATCCGCTGGTGAATGTAGGATCTATCTTCAATTGGCTTACACCAAAAACCCGCTGAAGCCGGCTAGCTACCGGATCGACCAGCGCCTTGCTCACTAACGCGGATTCCCCCATTTGCTGGAAACTTTGCGGCGGCTCCGACGGCTGGCCCGCCAGAATCGTCGGGTCTGAGGTCGGCGTCTTGCCCGAGGCGAGCAAGCTGACAATCTCTACGAACTGCAACGGCGGGTCCGACGTGTAACTCAGTTTCATATTGTCGATCGGGCCGGTAACGCGGAGTACCACATCGACTCCCTTAGCTTGAGTTTCGAGGCTGATATTCAGCACCGGCTCG
Source organism: Acidobacteriota bacterium (assembly GCA_030946965.1). GTDB lineage: Bacteria > Acidobacteriota > Terriglobia > Bryobacterales > Bryobacteraceae > JALYXS01. Next base: position 4,296 of record JALYXS010000231.1, on the reverse strand, counting down.
ATCCGCGCCGGATTGTAAAACGAGATGGTCCCGGAATTGACGGTGTAAGTGGAGCCAAAGAAAACGAGCTGGCCTTCGTTGATCGATACTCGCCCGAGAACACCCGGTTGCGATGCGGTTCCGCGGATACGTAAATCCGCATCCGCTTGTAAATTTTGGGCGAGCGATGCTTGCACGGCCAGGGAAGAGGAGGTTCGCACCCGAATATCCAGCTTCATGTTGTCGAGTAGCGGAGAGGGCGCCGTGGGCGCTTGCACCGGTGGCCCGGCGCGCGACAGGATCGATCCGAAATCGCTTTGCGGCGAATAGTTTATTTGGTTCACCGTCACCGTACCGGAAACGATGCTGGTCTTGGTCGTCCCCGTTAAATTGATGTTGCCGTCGGCCACCAGACTGACGCCCTGCTGGATGCGCACGCGCACGTTCGCGGCGTTCGCGCGCAGCCCGAAACGCAGGGTTTCGGCAAAAGTAGCGAACCCGCCCACGGTGATTTTTCCACCTCCCGATTCCGCCGTCAAGTTCCGTACGGTCGCGCTATTCCCACTGAACAGCACGACGCCGTTTGCGTTCGATATTCCATTCGGAAAATTTACGTCGTTGACAGACGCATTGTGCAGTTCGAGACGGCCGTTGATTAGCGGCTTCGTCATGGAACCGCGTACAGTCGTGGCCAGGACGATACTTCCGGACGAAACGAAATCGCGATCAAACTGCTGCAGCAGACCTAAATTCGTATTCGCGTTTAGGTTCAAGTTCAAACTCCGCGACGTCATCGACACCGTCCCGGTCGCCTGAAGGTCGGTTTGCGGCCCGGTCAGATGCAAGCTGTCGATGCGCGCCGTGCCACCGTCGAGCGAAGCCACGATCGGCCCCTGATTCCGAATCGTGATCGGCCTCGCCGGGCCGCCCGCCCGCGGAATCGTGTTTGCCTGAAGCCGGGTGACCTGCACCGAGCCGCGCAGGTTATCGGTGTTCAGCGCCGGTCCGTTCACGGATAACTGCCCGTCCGCGACCGCCTCGAAATCCGGAGGCTCGCCCGTGCTGGGTCCCAACAGCGCCTGAACGTGCGTCCACATCAGGTCCTTGAAGGTCAACTGCGCGCTGACGGGATAGTCTCCGGCGAGTTCCGCACTTCCGCGTCCGTGTATCGAAGCATTCGCGAGATTCGAATCCAGCGCGAAATTCAACTTTCCGCCCGTGGTATTCGCCGTGAGCGCGAGGTCGCCGAAGTTCTTGCCTTGCGCCGCAAGCCCGGTGGCTTTCACATCCGCATTCAGGTCGCGAAAAAGAATTTGCGGCGACTTCTCGCGAACAGCTGCCGTCCCGTTCGCGGCGATCTGCAAGTTGCCGCCCAGCCCCGGCCGGATCTTGCCGATATTGCGGATACGCGCGAGGTCGATCCGGCTGCTGTTCACCCGAAACTGAAGATTGCCCGCCTGTAGATTGCCCGTGGAATGATCGTATTTTGCCGTGAGATCAATGCGCGAAGGCCCCGATACGACCTCGAATTGCGGAACATCAATGCTGTTTGCGAGATAGGTCACGCGCGCCTTCACATGGTCGAGGGGCTCATCGTAAATCACCGCGTTCGCCAGATCCAGATCCACGTTTCCTTGCGGATTCTGCACCGTCCCTTGAAAATGCGCCTTGCCGGACAGACTGCCTCTAGCCGGAATATCTGAACGTTTGGCGAGCGCGAGCATGCGCTGAATCGGAAGATTGCCGATGGTCGCATCGGCGGTCGTCGGATAATCCGCGACCAGCCGCGTGTTCCCGTTCACCTTAATATTCGAACCGGCGAAGTTGGATGATACGTTGTAATTCACCGTTTGCCCGCTGGTTTGGGCGGTAGCGTTGAAATCGCCGTAGTTCTGGCCGTCGAAACGCAAGCTCTTCGCCGATGCGTCCGCATTGACGCTACTCAACAGAAATTCGGTTTGCTCCTTACGACCCTTTTTCACATCCGAAAGATTGCCTGTGACGTCGGCGTCGATGCGCAATAATCCCGCCGTGTTGGGGCGCTCCTTCTGCAAACCGCGGAGCTGCGCCAGGTTCACATCGTTGCTCTGGACGCGCGCATGCAGCCAGCCGGTCGTGAAGCTATCCCGCGGATGTTGGTACTCCGCCTTCAGGTTCACGCGCGCGCTCCCCGCGGCGATGAACGCGGTTGGAATGGTCACGAGTTGGTCGGCCATGTTGACCTGCGCTTGCATGCGATCGAACGGTTCGCCGTGAATAGCGCCGTTCGCGACCGCGAGGTTCAGGGTCCCCGCCGGATTTCCAACCGTGCCGCCGACATGCGCGTTCGCGGTCAGCGCGCCGGAATAACCGGCGGCAGGCTGCCCGGCTAGCGCCATCATATCCGCGAGATCCCCGTTCTGAATCGAAGCGTCGGCGGTCAGAGGCTGTTTCGGCGTGGGGCTCCAATCGTGCAAGCCCACGGCGGCCGCGAACTGCGCTTTCATCGGCCCCCGATCCAGCATTCCGTTAGAAATCTTGGCTCCGGATTTCGATGCGTTCAGATCGAGAGCGAGCGTATCGAATTGCCGCCCTTCCACGCTGAATCGGTTGACCGTCAGGTGCCCGTCAATGCGCGGCGAAGCCAGGCTCCCGGTCATCTCACCCTGAAAACTGGCCTCTCCGCCGTTGAGCGTGACGGGAAATTTCGTCTTCATCGGCACGGCCGCGAGCAGGTCGTTTAAATTGCGAGTTGTCAGCGAGATCTTCAGCCGGTTGCCGATCGTGCCATTGAGATCGATACGTGAATGCGGCAGCGCAAGGTAGGAATTGGTGACGTTTATGCTATCGGTCGTGCCGTTATAATCCGCGTTCAAGCGCCCCGAAACGGGAACACCCTGGCGCCCGGGCGCAATCGAAAGATGCGCGTGCGCCACGATGCCTTTTGTGCCGGGCGCCTTTAGATCGCCTTGCGCGTTAATCGGCCCGGAGACGATTCCATCGTACGGCAGCGTTTTCTGCCCGGCGGCGCGCGCGGCGGCTTTCAGATCCAAGTGACGGAGATCTCCGTTCAGCTTGTACCGCGCGAAGTCTTCGAGCGAAGCATTGCCCGCGAATTCGCCGCCGAATACCGAAAGCTTCATCCCATTCAGGTCTACCCGGCGCGGGTCGACGTGAAGGGCGGAGAACAAATTCACGTCTTTGATCCGCTCCGCGCCCTGCTGGAACGAGAGTCCTTTTCCTTCGACGTTGCCGTTCAATTGATAATCGTTATTCGCGTCGAGCTTCGCTGTCCCGTTCAGCAGGACAGTTCCATCCGGCCGCGCCGTAATGTTCGCCAGACGGCCCAGTTCGCCCAACGCGAGATTGCTCCTGATTGCGAGCGAGCCGTTTCCCTTGGGATCTTTCAACGTGCCGGAAGCCTCAATCTCCGAGTGCCCGGCCCCCAAGCGCAGACCGGTGACCTGGATCGTGTTGTTGGAAACGGTTGCGTTCGCATCGATATCGACCATCGCCGGCACATTGCGCGCGTTTAGGGCAACGGGTAGATCGCCGATGCTTTTCAAATCCACGAGCGCCAGATGCCCGTTGAGACGCACGGTTGTTTTCAAATCGCGCATATTTTCGACCGATGCTTCAATCGAGAGCCGCGACTTATCCGTGGTGATCTTCGCGTCGTGGATGTCGATGCGATCGCGTTGCAGCGCGAGCGGCAAAGTGACTGTGAACTTCACCGGAGTGTTCTTTCCGGAGATGACGTACAGCGGCTGCATGGAAAGCCGCCCCGTGTAGTTTTGCTTCAGTGTGTTGTACCAGAGCTCGGCGCGGAGGTTCTCCCCTCTCACGTTCAGAGCTTGCTTTTGGTCGTTGAAAGCCAGGATCCCGTTGGTCAGTTCGAAATGGCCGACCGCCAGATCGACAACCGTTTCAAGCGCGGTAGTGTTCGAGGTCGATTTCTGTTTGGGGTTCGGAATGTTGGTCCGCCCATCGGGGGAGATCAGGACATTCGCCCGCGGTTTTTCGATGCCCAGATACGTTACATCGAAAAGTTGGTGCAGGCTGGTGAAGAGCCGCAGATGCACTTCGACGCGGGCCGCGCGGACCAACGGCGCCGATCCCGCGGGCTCGGTTCCGTGAATCACGAAGTCGTCGACCACCGCGCGCATATGCGTCCAATCGAACGCGAACGAGCCAATCTCGACGGCGCCGCGGGTGCTCTCTTCGGTGGCTGCGACGATTTTCCGCTTGACGAAATTGCGGAACCAGTCCGTTTGCACGATCACGATCGCCGCGACGAACACGACAAGAATAAATGCGGCCAGCACGATAAAAATATTG
>JALYXS010000228.1 GCA_030946965.1 Acidobacteriota bacterium | reverse complement strand
CCCAATCGGGCCGCGCTCCCAGAATCGCCTGGTACCAGATTTCCGTTTGCGAACGCGTATTCGTGAACACGAGCGTTGTCCGCCCTTCTTCAATGGCCGCGACCACTTGCGGCAACATATTCACGCCGAGGTGGCCCGCCCACGGAAACCGCTCCATGTGCTCGGGCAGCAGCGAATCGATGAGAACGGATTTCGGGACTAAGCCGCGAACAATGCGGCCGTTCCCGCTGCCTAGGAGAGTTTCGCGCGCCATGTTCAGATTACCGAGCGTGGCGGATAGTCCCCACGTGCGGATCTCGGGCTTCCAGCGGCGCAAGCGGGCGAGCAGGAGTTCCGTCATCACGCCGCGCTTGCTGCCCATGAGCTCGTGCCACTCGTCGACGATGACGAGCCGCAAATCTGCAAATCGAGGCTCCGCGTCTTCGCGCGCCAGAAATAGAGCGAGACTCTCGGGCGTGGTGACCATCGCCGTGGGCAGACTCTTCTGCTGGCGCGCGCGAACCGAGGCTTTGGTATCGCCGCTGCGGGACTCGAGCCGCCACGGGATGTTCATGTCTTGAAGCGGCGCGCGGAGTGCCTGTTCCGTGTCCGCAACCAGCGCCCGCAAGGGCGTGATCCACAGGACGCGCAACGGCGGATTCACTTCGCCATCGCCGTTCATCCATTCGATTACCGGACCGAGCCACGCGGCGTAGGTCTTGCCAGTGCCGGTTGCGGCGTGAATCAGGCCGCTTTCACCCGCGAGATACGCGTCCCAAACTTCGTGTTGAAAAGGGAACGGCGACCAACCGCGGGAAGCGAACCAATCGAGAATGCGCGCCTGCCCTTCGCTGAAACGTTTCCTGGGCAAGCTTCATTTTCCCATCACGGCAAGTTCACAACGTCAGCGTAACCTTGCTTAACGTCCTGGGGCGGTCCGGGTTTAGTCCCTTCTTCTCCGCCAGCGATGCGGCGAAAATCTGGGCTGGAATTATGTAAGGTATCGGCGTAAACATTTCTTGCAGGCGGTTGGGCAGTAAGATTGCGCGCGACGCCAGTCCGGCGGCTTCCGCGTTCTCCCGGTCGGCGATTACGACGGTCTCCGCGGTCAAACCGCGCAGCTTTTGAAGAACTTCGCGCACGGTTGGCCACGTCACGCCCGAAGGCGCAAATACGAACACCGGGAAATTCTGATCGACCAGCGCGATCGGGCCGTGTAAAAAATCGGCGGACGAAAACCGCTCGGCCACCACGTAACACGTCTCCATCATCTTCAGCGCAAACTCGAACGCGTTCGCATAGTTCAAGCCGCGTCCAACCACCACGGCGCGGTTCATAAAGCTATAGCGCTCGGAAAGAGCGGCGATCTCCGGCTCGAGGCGCAGCGCGGATGCGGCCCATTCCGGCAGGCGCTCCAGGTCGCGCAATCGGATCTTACCGCCAAGCGCATAAGCGAGCAGGTAAAACATTAAAACCTGTCCGGTATAGGTCTTGGTTGCGGCAACGCTCTTCTCCCTTCCCGCGCGAACCAGAAAAATATGTTCCGCAATTTTCGTAATCGCGCTGCGCGGCTCGTTCGTTATGCCGACTGTCATGGCGCCTTGCCGCCGCGCTTGATCAAGCACGACATTGGTGTCGGTCGATTCTCCGGATTGCGAGATCGCCACCACCAACGCTTCGCGGTAGTCCAACGTCGCGCCATAGAGCGTGCAGACAGACGGGGCCGAGAGCGAAACGGGAATGCCCGTTGTGATTTCGAGCAGGTAGCGGCCAAATTGCGCGGCATTGTCCGACGTGCCGCGTGCCGCGAGAACAATGAGCCTGGGCCTTTTCCTCGCCACCATGGCCCGAAACCGTTCGATGCGAGGGATTTCGGCTTTCAGTGTTTTCGCGAGCGCATCGGGCTGCTGCCGAATCTCTTCGAGCATGCGGGACATGCATTAGAGAATAAACGATTGCCACGGCGCTCGATCCCGGACGGCATATGCTGGAGTGCATATGATCGTGATCTCCCTGCTGCGCGGCGTCAATGTAGGGGGGCACAACCGCATCAAGATGGATTCGCTCCGCAAGCTTTACGCATCCCTGGACCTGTTGGATGCGCGCACGTACGTCCAGAGCGGAAACGTCATTTTTAGAACGGAAGACCCGGATCTCGGCCACGCGACCCGGCGTATCGAGGATGGGATTGAGCGGAGCTTCGGCTTCCGCCCCCGCGTTGTCGCTCGTACCGTTTCCGAACTGAGAGACGTAGTTGCACGAAACCCGTTCGCGGGCCGGCAAGACATTGAACCAAGCAGGCTGCTGGTGATCTTTCTCGCCAGCGAGCCTGTTGCCGCCGTTCGCCAAAAAGTTCGTGAGATCCCGGCCGATCTGGAAGAAATGCGGATCGAAGGCCGCGAGATCTACATTTATTTTCCGAACGGCATGGCGCGCCCTAAACTTTCGCCGGCTTTGATTGAGAAAACACTGAAGATTCCGGGAACTGGTAGAAATTGGAACAGCGTTACCAAGTTGCTCGAAATAGCGGAGGAGCTGGAAGCTTCTTAGACGTCCGTATACAATCCCATGCGCCTCTTCACCAATTCCACGGTCTCGTTCGCGATCGGTGTCACGCGTTCGGCCCCGTCGCGCAGCACGCCTTCCACGTAGCCCCGATCCGATGCGATCTTGCGATACTCCTTCTGTAAAGGCTCCAGATAGGCAATTACCGTGTCGGCGACCTTCTTCTTGAGATCGCCATAGCGCATCCCACCAAACTGAGCCGTACTCTCGCCGCTGAATGCCTCGTGAATATCCAAAAGATTCCGCACGCCCGCGCCCAGATTCTCGAAATCGACCGCGGGATTCGAATCCGTCGTGGCGCGCAAAATCGTTTTACGAATTTTTTCGGGCGGGTCCAGCAGCGCCACCGCATGTCCCGCGCCGGCGGCCGATTTGCTCATCTTCACCGACGGATCGTCCAGCCCCATCACGCGCGCGCCAACGCCGGGCAGCATCGTTTTCGGCATAGTGAACGTCTCGCCGTAGATCGAGTTGAAGCGCTGCGCGATGTCGCGCGTCAACTCCACGTGCTGCGATTGATCGTCCCCCACCGGCACGATTGCGGCTTGATACAGCAGAATATCCGCTGCCATCAAAACAGGATATTGAAAGATCCCGTCGCTAATGGTTTCCTGCGCCGCCGATTTCGCCTTGAACTGCGTCATCCGGCCAAGCCAGCCCATGGGCGTGACGCATGTCAGCATCCAGGCTAATTCGGCGTGCGCGGGCACCGCGGATTGCACCATGATGCTCGAATGTTTGGGATCGATTCCGGCGGCGAGAAACAGCGTTGCAATCTCCAGGATCTTCGCGCGCAACTCTTCCGGCTTCTGGTACACCGTGATCGCGTGCAGATCGACGATGCAAAAAATGGTCTCGCAATTCTGCTGGAGTCCGACCCAGTTGCTCAGTGCGCCCAGGTAATTTCCGATGTGCAAGTTGCCGGTGGGTTGGACGCCGGACAGAACGCGTGCTCTCATGAAGTGGCGGAATTCATATCGTAACAGCACATGCCAAGCACGCTTAACGAGCCTTTTGAAATCGAAATCGAGAAAATGGTGTACGGCGGCGAAGGCCTAGGCCGGCGCGAAGGGCAAGTGGTTCTGACCCCATTCGTGCTGCCGGGGGAGACGGTTCGCGCCGCCCCCGAGCGCGCGCAGTCTGGCGTGTTGCGGGCGAAATTGCTGGAAGTATTGACCGCATCGCCCGATCGCGTGAGCGCGCCTTGTCCTTATTTTGGCAAGTGCGGCGGCTGCCATTACCAGCACGCGACCTATGAGCGGCAAGTTCAAATCAAGCGCGCCATCCTGGTTGAAACGCTGCAGCGTGTAGGCAAGATTGCGGCCCCGGAGAAGTTCGATGTAGTAAGCGCCGAGCCTTGGGGTTACCGCAATCGAGTGCAATTGCATATTCAAGACGGGAGAATCGGCTACGTTCAAGCACGATCGCACAAGCTGTGCGCGATCGGCCATTGCCCCATCGGCTCTCCCGCCATCAACACGGGCATTCAGGCGCTTGCGCGCATGATCCGCGATAGGCGGTGGCCCAAGTTCATCGGAGCGCTGGAGCTATTTACGAACGAGACGGAGATGCAGTTGAACGTGCTTGAAACCGCTCAGCCCGTGGCGCGCCGCTTCTTCGACTGGTGCGCGGAAGAGATCCCGCCGCTAGTTCCCGGCGCGCTCGAATATGGCGAATACCGGGTTAGCCGCCAATCGTTCTTTCAGGTGAATCGTTTCTTGATGCAACAGACGATCGAGGTATCGTTGCAAGGCGCGGAAGGAAAAACGGCGCTCGATCTATATGCCGGAGTGGGATTGTTCTCTCTGCCGTTAGCGCGGCGATTCACGGAAGTAACGGCCGTCGAATCCGGCTCCGGGGCCGTGCGCGATCTGCAATTCAACGCGGAGCGCGCGGGCGTGGCCATCCACGCCGAAACCAGCACCGTGGACGCGTACCTTTCGAATCTGGAAAGCGCGCCGGATTTTGTTCTAGCCGACCCGCCCCGCGCCGGCTTGGGGAAGCGCGTCGTCAACCGCCTGGCGCAATTGAAGCCGCGAGAGATCACGATCGTGGCTTGCGATCCGGCGACGCTGGCACGCGACGTGGCCGCGCTGATCGCGGCCGGTTATAGCTTCGAACAGCTCACTCTGATCGACCTCTTCCCGCAAACATTCCACATCGAAGCGATCGCGAAGCTACGGCTAATGTCCTGACAATGTGCGCGCCACATGCCTGACGCTACAATATTGTTGTCCCCTCCGCATGGATTTCCTGAAAGGTCTTAATCCGCAACAGCGCGAAGCTGTCGCCCTTACCGAGGGTCCGCTCCTCATTCTGGCCGGCGCCGGAAGCGGCAAGACGCGGGTGATCACGCATCGGATCGCGCACCTCATTAGCGCCAAAAGAGTTCCGCCGTCATCCATCCTGGCCGTCACGTTCACCAATA
>JALYXS010000216.1 GCA_030946965.1 Acidobacteriota bacterium | reverse complement strand
TTGGACTGTCGACCAAGTCGGGGCCCGCGCCCTGGCTGATGTATCCGGGAACGCCGGGCGCGCACATTATGATCAACCCTCCGAAGAAATAGGCCGGCATCGAAATTACGCGCCGTGGCATTTCTTGAATTTCTTACCGCTGCCACAGGGGCATGGGTCGTTGCGGCCGGTCTTATCGCCCTTGACGATAGTCTGGGTTAAGTTCGCCGTACCATCGCCGCCGACAAACTGAAGCGCATCCATTTCTTTTTCTTTCTTGCGCTGGATGTTCCGCGTGAGGTCCTGAACCGAAGCCTGCGCCGCAATACGGTGCCGCTCGTCAATCGCTGCCCGATCGTCCTCCGGCTCCTCTTCCTCATACTCCCGATCGGTCTCCGGAGCGAAGGGCAGATTCGGCTCACCGGATTCGATCCTTAAAAAATACAGATACTTGATCGTCTCGTCGTCGATCCGGTCCATCATTTCCTGGAACAGAACGTACGACTCCTTCTTGTATTCGACCAGCGGATCCTTCTGCCCGTACCCGCGCAGCCCAATGCCTTCTTTCAAATGGTCCATCGAGAGCAGATGGTCTTTCCACTGATCGTCGATAACGTTCAGCATCACCATCCGCTCGGCCTGCCGCATCATTTCGGCCCCGATTAGATCTTCCTTGTCCTGATACTTGTGGGTGAGTTGATCGATCAGGGTGCTTTCGATCTCCTCGCGGGACATGCCGGCGAAGTCGGCTACCTCGATCTTGTGTCCGAACTGGTTCAAGACGTCGCTTCGCAGCGTCGCAAGATCGAAGGTATCGGGATGCGAGCCCTCGGGGCAGCGCATATCCACAAAAGCGGCGACCGAGCCCGACATCATTTCTAAAACGTGCGCCCGTTGATCGGTGCCCTCGAGCAAGTTGCGGCGCATGCCATAGACGGCCTGCCGCTGCTTGTTCATCACATCGTCGTATTCGAGCAGGTGTTTACGCGCTTCGAAGTTTTGAACTTCGACGGCCTTCTGCGCGGAGGCGATGCGCTTGGTGATCAGCCCGGATTCGATCGGCACATCCTCTTCCATGCCCAGCCGCAGCATCAACTTCTGCATCCGCTCGCCGCCGAAAATGCGGAGCAGATCGTCTTGCAGCGAGAGATAAAAGCGCGAACTGCCGGGGTCCCCCTGCCGTCCCGCGCGTCCGCGAAGCTGGTTGTCGATGCGCCGCGCGTCGTGCCGCTCCGTCCCCAGAATATGCAGGCCGCCGAGCGCGACCACTTCATCGTGCTCCTTGTCGGTCTCCTGCTTGAAGCGCCCCAGCGTTTGCTCCCATTCGACTTTGCCTTCGGGCATGGTCATCAGGACATCGGCGTCTTTACCCTGTTTGCGAAGTGCGTCGCGCGCCTGCGCTTCGGAATTGCCGCCCAGCAGAATATCGGTTCCGCGTCCGGCCATGTTGGTGGATACGGTAACCGCGCCGCGCCGCCCCGCCTGCGCCACGATGAACGCCTCGCGTTCGTGATTTTTGGCGTTCAGCACCTCGTGTTTGACGCCCATCTTTTTCAGGATTCCCGAGAGCCGCTCGGACTTTTCGACCGAAATCGTGCCGACCAGGACAGGCTGTCCCTTCTCCTGGAAAGTCTTGATCTCTTTCGCCGCGTTGCGGAACTTCTCGTCTTCGGTCCGGAACACCACGTCGGCATTCTCGATGCGCAGCATCGGCTTGTTCGTCGGAATCACGGTGACATCGAGCTTGTACGTTTTTTGAAACTCGGCGGCTTCCGTTTCGGCCGTACCAGTCATGCCCGCGAGCTTCTTAAACATGCGGAAGTAGTTCTGGAAAGTGATCGTGGCGAGCGTCTGGTTTTCGCGCTCGATCTTCACGCCTTCCTTTGCCTCGACCGCCTGATGCAGTCCGTCGCTCCAGCGTCTTCCCGGCATCACGCGGCCAGTGAATTCATCCACGATCACGACTTGATCGTCCTTCACCAGATAATCTTTATCGCGCTGGAAAATCACATGCGCTTTAAGCGCCTGCTGCACGTGATGGTTCATCTCGAAGTTGGTGGTGTCGTACAAATTTCCAAGATTGAGGAGCTTTTCGACCTTAAGCACGCCTTCTTCGGTGAGCGCCACGGAGCGATGCTTCTCATCCACCGTGAAATCTCCCGTGGTGTATTTTTCGCCCGGCTCTTTGCCGGCGATCTCTTCGCCCCGCACCAATTTGGGAATGATGCGGTTCACTTTGTAATATTTATCGGTCGATTCTTCGCTCGGGCCCGAAATGATGAGCGGCGTGCGCGCCTCGTCGACCAGGATTGAATCCACCTCGTCGACAATGGCGAAACTATGACCGCGTTGGACGCAATTCGCCAGACTGAATTTCATGTTGTCGCGGAGATAATCGAATCCGAATTCGTTGTTCGTGCCGTAAGTGATATCGGCGTTGTAGCTGTCTTTGCGCTCCTGATCGTCAAGATCGTGGACAATGGTTCCGACCGAAAGACCGAGGAACCGGTACAGCTTCCCCATCCATTCGGCGTCGCGTTTGGCCAGGTAGTCGTTCACGGTGACGACATGAACACCCTTGCCTTCGAGCGCGTTCAAGTACGAGGGTAGAGTGGCGACGAGCGTTTTGCCTTCACCGGTTTTCATCTCGGCGATTTTGCCGCGGTGCAAGACGATCCCGCCGATCAGTTGCACGTCGAAATGCCGCATGTTTAAAACGCGGCGGCCGCCTTCGCG
>JALYXS010000208.1 GCA_030946965.1 Acidobacteriota bacterium | reverse complement strand
GTTGCGGGAGATCCGGTTTGCCGTTTGGAATGAAGTTGCGGGTCTCAAGAAATAATTCGGGTTAGTCGATCCGATCCCGTCGCACTTTTCCAGGCACTACTGAATTCAGCTCCTAAGTTGACAGTGCCCCCGTGGGGTTCCGGTGCAGATAGGAATTCTGTTCGCCTACCGAGCCTGACCAAGTCCTTGGGAGCGCTCAAAACAAAGGGGTCGGCGCGGAACACTTTCGCCTGAAATTGTTCCCCGGAACCTATCTGCACCAGAGCCCGCCGGATAAGATAATATTCCAAGATGAACGCTACGTTCAAATGCATTGTGGTTTTTGTTATTAAAGCCACCCTATCCTGTCTCGCCGCCGCGGACTGGTCCATGTTCGGCGGCGATCCGCAGAGAACCAGCTGGGCTCAGGGCGAGACCGATCTCACTAAAGAGAACGTGGGCATGCTCAAGCTTGAATGGAGTCTCAGGCTAAGCAACGAATCGCGGGAACTGAACAGCCTGACGGTACCCGTCGTGCGCCGGCAAGTAATCACGCCAACCGGCTTCAAAGAAGTACTGTTAGTTGCCGGATCCTCCGAGAAAGTCTTCGCCATTGACGCCGACACCGGCAAACTGATGTGGCAAAAACAGTTTCAGACGGAAGGCAAGCCCAACAATCCACCCCACTGGCTTTGTCCCAACGCCTTAAATGCGACGCCGGTGCTTCTCGGATCGACGGCTTATATACTCGCGTCGGACGGGAAACTGCACGCGCTGAACCTGGCGAACGGCGAGGATCGCATGCCGCCCGCGCAGTTCACGCCCGCTTTCGCCAAGCCATGGAGTCTGAACCTTGTGAACGATGTGCTCTATACTGCTGCCACTTCGCAAGGCTGCAATGCCAATCGTTCGACGGTGTATGCCATTGACTTGAAGAACCCGGCACACACGGTGATCAGCTTTGGGGTGGCACCGACGGGCGGCGGCGGCATATGGGGTCGTGGCGGTCCAGCGATCTCGTCCGAGGGAGAAGTTTACGTCGAAACCGGCGACGGTAAATTCGATGCCGCCTCGGGTAAGTATGCCAACAGCTTCGTAGGACTTTCCGCTAAAGATCTCACGCTGATCGATTACTACACACCGGCAAATCAAGCCTGGATCGACAAGAAAGATCTCGATATGGGCAACATGAGTCCCATCATCTTCCAATTTCAGAACTGGACCATGGTGGCCGGCTCGGGCAAAGAGGGTGTGATTTACCTGCTCGATGCCAAGAAGCTTGGCGGGGACGACCACCGTACCCCGCTTTACCGGAGTCCTCTGTTTGCGAACGATGAACAAAATTTTCAAGGCCGTGGCTTCTGGGGCGCCATGGCGACGGCCGAGACACCCGGCAAGACACGGTGGCTGTTCGCGCCCGCTTGGGGCCCACCGTCGGAAAAAATCAAATTCCCGAAGAGCTACGGCGACGCCTCAAACGGCAGTGTGATGGCGTTCAAAGTCGAGCTGAAAGACAACAAGCCGGTCCTGACCCCCGCCTGGATTTCGCGCGATATCGCGGAGCCGGAGCCTCCGGTTATAGCGAATGGCGTCGTGTTTGCGTTAGCCAGCGGCGAAAATGTGAAGCAGGTCGATTCCGGCGGCCGCATCCTGACATCGGTTGAACGTTACTCCACGCCGAAGGGCAATGCCACGCTTCACGCGCTCGAGGCCGAAACAGGCAAAGAACTGTACTCTAGCGGCAATCTAATGAGAAGCTTTACGCATTTTAGCGCTCCGGTCGTCTCTGGCGGCCGCGTTTACGTGAGCACGTACGACGGCACCGTTTACGCGTTCGGCTTGGGCCAGGCTCAATGATGTGGATTAGTGCTCGCGATGTGGATTCATGCTCGCGGGGTTCGTCAAACTTGGGGCAGCTAACAAAGTTTAGGAGATTTCACCCAGTGTTTACCAAACAATTCTTTCAAGCTCTTGTCGTATTTAGCTTTTCACTGGCTCTTTGTATAGGCCAGACTTTCACCGCCAGCCTTACGGGCGTGGTCACCGATCCGAAACAGGCCGGGATCCCGGGTGCGACCCTCAAGCTGCTAAATACCGGTACCAACGATACACGCGAGAGTACGACTGGTACTGACGGCCGCTACACGTTTTCTCAACTGCTTCCAGGCAATTACGAGTTAACAGCGGAAGCGAAAGGTTTCAAGATATTCGTTCAGCGGGGAATGAACTTGCGCGCGTCGCAGTCCGCCGAACTGAATTTGCCGATGCAGCTCGGGGATGTGACGCAGAGCGTCGAAGTCGCCAGCGCGCCGGTAATGCTCGACACTCAATCCGCGAATGAGGCTGTCACTCTGACCGCGCAGCAGATTACCGATCTGCCGACTAACGTGAGAACTCCACTCGCGCTGGTTCAGACAATGGCGGGAACCACTACCAGCACTTTCGGCCAGACCGGAGCTTTCGACGCTCAGTTCGATCAGAATTTCAGCGCATTCGGGCTGAATGGCGGCCGAGACATGAGCACCGCGATCCTCATTGACGGGGTACCTGCGACAGCCGCCGATTGGGGCGGTCTCGTGATTTCGCCGTCGGTGGATTCCGTTCAAGAGATGCAAATCATACGGAATACTTATGACGCCCAGTTCGGGAAAAGCGGTGGCGGAGTCGTCAGCATGGTCACGAAGGGCGGAACCAACGCCTTCCACGGAACGGCTTTTGAGTTTCTCAGGAACGACGATCTGGACGCGAATACGTGGAGCAATAACCGGGCGGGCCGTCCCATTACCGAGTTCCGCAGACATCAGTTTGGGGGCAACGTCGGAGGCCCGATCTGGAAGAGCAAGCGCCTGTATTTCTTCGGTGGCTATGAAGGAAGGCGGGAAGCTACGCCGGGGAGTAGCGGGTTCCTGACGCTGCCCACCGATCTGGAGCGCCAGGGCGATTTCTCACAAAGCTTCAATTCCGATGGATCGCTCGCGGTTATCTATAATCCGTTTACGACGCGGCCCGACCCGGCGACTTCTGGCAGGTTTCTTCGCGACCCGTTCCCCGGGAATAAGATCCCGGGGAACCTTCTCGACCCGGTGGCTGTGAAAGTGTTGTCGCTTTATCCAAAACCGAATCTGCCTGGCGATCCGTTCACGCATGCGCGGAACTTCTATCTGCCGGCCCAGGGCGTCGTGACCAACGACCGGTTCGACAGCCGGGTCGATTGGGCTCACAACGAAAAACACACGATGTACGTCCGGTTCTCCGCCGCGCCGCGCGAGGACAACGTCGCGCCCGTGTTCTTCGGCAACGGAGCGGATCCCAATAAGAGCGACATCAACCCCCGCTTTCATGGCACGTTCGGCAATACCTTTGTGCCCGACCCTTCGTGGGTAATCAATATTCTCGCCGGCGCGGGCCGCTGGCATGAAGGGCAGCTCTCGCCTAGCCTCGGTCTAAATGCCACCAATGCGGGGTTCTCTCCCGCCGTGGCCAGCCTGTTTCAGGGCGCGACCATCCCTGGATTCTCATTTCAGGATTACGCAGCCGTCGGCAATCCGCAGATCCGGGATTTCGTCCGTTATAATTACGACCTGCAGGTGAACGCGACCAAACAGAAGGGTGCCCACAGCATCAAATTTGGAAGCATGATGGAATCCGCGCTGATTAATAATATCGACCGGCGTTCGGCCGATTTCAGCTTCAATCGCGGGCTAACATCGGGCCCCAACGCGGCTACCAGCAGCACGACGACCGGCAACGCCGTTGCCTCGCTATTGCTGGGCACCGCCGCAAGCGGTTCTACATATATCCGGCCCGATATCGCAGCCAGTCTTCGATACTACGGCGGATATGTTCAGGACGATTGGCACGTCGGGCGCAGGCTCACGCTGAACATTGGCCTCCGCTACGAATACCAGTCGCCGGGGACCGAGCGCTACGACCGCTTCACGTACTTCGACCCGAACGCTAAAAACTCGCTCTCGGCGCAGGCGGGGATTCCACTTAACGGCGCGTTGAAGTATGTGACCAAAGACAACCGCGGCGCTTGGGAACCCGACAAACGTAATTTTGCGCCACGGATCGGTATCGCCTTCAAGTTGACGGACAAGCTGGTGGTGCGCGCCGGATACGGCATCTTCTACGCAAATGCATCGGACCTGTTCACGTTCGACCCTGGCCAGGTGGCAGGCTTCGGAACGACGACATCGGCGGTAACCACCGTTGGAGGCGGCGGCCTGATTCCGCAGGATCTGCTGCGAAATCCATTTCCAACCGGCATAAACCCGCCAGTCGGAAACGCGCAAGGCGATCTAACACAGGTAGGTAGCAACCTCGATCAGGTCTGGCTTCGGAATCCGCATCCTACCGGGTATAAACAGAACCGCAGCCTCGATTTGCAATATGAGATCAGCCACAGCACCGTGCTAGAAGTCGGGTACTCCGGATTCGCCGCGCGCCGTCTGGTGTTCGGTCAACCGAGGGAATCGAACCAGATGCCGCCCCAATTTCTAAGCCTCGGGCCGGCGCTCGATCAGCAGATCCCGAACCCGTTCTTTGGCGTGATTACGCGGGGCGTGCTGGCTGGTCCGACTATCCCCCGGCAGCGGCTGCTTCGCCCGTATCCGCAATATTCTTCAGTAGTCCTGACTCGCTCGATCCCAGGTGCGTCGGCGGACTACAACGCGCTAATCGCGAAATTCTCCAAGCAGTTTTCGCACGGGCTGACTCTGCTCGCAAACTATCAATGGTCGAAGAACCTCGACAACGCCTCGGAAGATCAGGGCTGGGGCATCAACGACCGCTGGCGGAATTTCTACGATCTCAAACTTGATCGGTCTATTAGCGCGCACGACGTTCCGCACAGCTTCGTTACCAGTCTTGTCTACGAGCTGCCGGTCGGCAAAGGCAGGCAAATGGGGGGCAATTTACCAGCAGTGGCCGACGCCGTACTGGGTGGCTGGGAAGTGTCCAGCATCGTCCGGCTTCAAAGCGGCCTGCCCGTTCAACCGGACGCTCCGAATCAACTGAGCGCTTACGGATTCCAGACGCAGCGGCCGAATCGCACATCGAACTCGGTCGGGGTATCAAACCGGACACCGGACAATTGGTTCAACACCGGCGCATTCGCAGCCGCGGTGCCGTATACGATTGGGAACGCGCCGCGGTACATGACCGAGTTGCGCACCGATTCCATTCGCAATCTCGACGTGAGCCTGATGAAAACCTTCCGTTTCCGGGAATGGTTCCGGCTGCAGTTTCGCGGCGAATTTTTCAACCTGTTGAACATGCCGCAGTTCGGATCTATCAGTACGTCTGTCGGAGGCAACACGTATGGCAAGGCGACCGGCACGATCAACGATCCGCGGAATATTCAACTCGGGTTGAAGCTGTATTTCTAACGAATAGTGGCGCTGCTGTTTCTAATCGCGTTTCTGTTCGCTCCGGGGGAAGATCTCGCGATCAAATCGAAGCAGGCCAAAGAGGCAATGGCAGCCGGCCAGTATGAGAAGGCGATCGCGCTCTACTCCGAACTGAATCGCGCCATTCCTAGGAACGCGGGCCTGATGATGAATCTCGGCTTGGCGATGCACGAGGCCGGCCGGTACTCCGCAGCATTGCGGCAGTTCCAATCGCTCGCCCGCATGCGGCCGGATCTTACGCCTGCGCTCCTCTTCATCGGACTGGATTACCAGAAACTCAAGCAACCGAACAAGGCGATCGCGCCGTTGAGCCGGGTGATTGCCGTGGATCCGGCGAACAAGACCGCGCTGCTCGAATTGGCGGATGCGTATCTCGCGGTAGGTCGTTCCGAGGAGGCTGCGGCTCGCTTCCGGGAACTATCGGATTTGGATCCAAAGGAGCCGAAGGCCTGGCAGGGATTAGGATTGAGTCATCTGGCGTTGTCCCGCAAGGCGTTCGAGATACTGGAGAAGACTGCGCCTGAATCGCCGTACTGGTTTGCGGTGGCCGGTAGAGCGAAACTGGAGCAGCGCCAGCCCCGCGCGGCGTTCCGCCTGTATCGTGAAGCGCTCGCGCGTGCACCGCGGCTGAGCATTGCTCACGCCGGCCTTGCGGATGTTTACCGATACACCGGTCATGATGACTGGGCGGCGCTGGAGGAGTCAAAAGCCCCGGATGGGGCCAGCGCCCAGGCGCGGCCGGGGACGCCTGAGGCTCTCTACCAGCAGATCGCCATGTACCAGGCGCAGGCGCGCGATGCGTTCACGCATCTGGGCCAGTTGCCGCCTACGGCTGAAAGCCACGAACTGATGGGCGGGGCGTATCGTGCGCAGGAGAGAAATCACGAATCTGCAGAGGAATATCGCGAGGCTCTGAAACTGGATACCGGAAGCCTAAAACGCGAACTCGAGAAGGAACTGGCCCAATCGCTTTGGCTGGACCGCGATTATGCTGAGGCAATTCCGATGCTCGAACATCTGCTCCAAGCGGAGCCGGGCTCCCCGGAGCTAAATCATGAGTTGGGCGACAGTCTAGTCGAATCGGGGCAGCCCCAGAAGGCAATCCGTTACCTTGAACGGGCCGTGCAAGCGGCGCCGAGTTGGCTTCCGGCGAAGGCATCTCTGGGACGCGCCTATTTGCATGTGGATCGCTATTCCAATGCCGCCGAACAACTGAAGGCTGCCTTGCCGTTACAGGAGAATGCGACTTACTATCAGCTCGCGCAGGCCTATAGGAAACTGGGCCGCCCGGAGGAAGCGCGCTCTGCTCTCGCTACTTTCCAGCGGTTATCACGATCCGCGCGGGAACGCAAAGAAGAGATTGAGGAGATTACGCCGCCGTAGCGGATAGGCCTATACGGAGAGCGCCACGGGGGTCAGGCTGCCTGAGGGCGGAACTGTGGGGAGTGCGTCAGGAAGTCGGGGGTCACGCGGCCTGAGCCCGGAAGCGTGGATACCATCGCCGGAACACAGGGCTCTGGATTGTCGTTTCAAGTGGACCGGCGCTTGCGATGGAGGGTAAGAGAAGCGAGACTGTAAAGCGCACTGGCCAACACGGTGCCGTAATGCGCTGGTTTTTGATCGTCATCCTTGTCGTAGTGGCGCTTGTCGGAATCGGCGCCGTTACGTTCGTGCGAAAGTGGCCGTTCGCGCGCGAGGCGATCACGAAGACCTTACAGGATCGGTTTGACCGGAACGTTGAGATCCGCGACTTTCAGCGTACTTACTTTCCGCCCGGATTCGTGGCAGATCAGGTCAGCTTTGAGCATCGCCTCCGCAAGGATCTGCCCCCGCTTATTACCGTTCGCAAGCTGATTGTCCAGGGCAGTTACAGTGGCCTAATCGGGTTCCACAAAAGCGTCCCCAAGATTCAGGTCATCGGTTTGCACATCCTGATCCCACCCAAGCGGAAGGATGGAAAATCGCGCAACATCATGCCGCTGAGGGCCGGCAAATCCAACACTCTCGACGTCGGGGAGATGAAGACGAATGATGCCGTGCTGGAATTCCAGTCGAGTGATCCAGAAAAAGAACCGTTCCGGCTCGAGCTTCATGAGCTGATCCTCAAACACATAGGATCGGGCGGCCCCATTTCGTTCCAAACGACGCTTCGCAACACCAAGCCGCCGGGCGAAATCCGCTCGGAAGGTAAATTTGGTCCCTGGAACCCGGACGATCCCGGCAGCACGCCGGTCTCTGGCTCATACGCTTTCGCGAATGCCGATTTAGGGGTGTTCAAAGGAGTAACCGGAACGCTTTCTTCCACAGGCAACTTTCACGGAACGCTAGATCAGATCGATTGTAATGGGGTCGCCGACGTGCCGAATTTCCAGGTGAGAGGCAGCAAACACATCGTTCACCTGGCGACGGAGTTTCAGGCCGATGTCGACGCGGCGAACGGCGATACTCGGCTCCATAACGTCCGTTCGCGCATGCAGCGCACAACAGTTCTATCCGAAGGAGGTGTCTTGGGCCGGCCCGGTCGAAAAGGCAAAATTGCAGCGCTCGATATGACCGTGAAAGAAGGCCGGATCGACGATTTTCTTCGGTTGTTTACGGGTCAGAAAGATGCCTCGATGACGGGGCCGATCACGCTGCACGCGAAAGTCGAAGTGCCCTCGGACAAGAGGAAATTCTTGCAAAAGCTCAACCTGGAGGGCGACTTCGGTATCGGCGGGGCGAAGCTGACGAATCCATCCGTGCAGGTCCCGATCAATAAGCTGAGCCAAAGCGCGAACGGGGAAAGCAAGAAACAGCAAGCGGAAGATCCCCGGACGGTGCTCTCGAATATCA
>JALYXS010000205.1 GCA_030946965.1 Acidobacteriota bacterium | reverse complement strand
GTGCAGCGTATCGCGATCGAGCGTTAACGATTCCAGCTCCCGATGAGCCGCCATGATCAGCGTTCCGCCCGGCGTCTCATAGCAGCCGCGCGATTTCATGCCCACGAAGCGGTTCTCGACAAGATCGATGCGGCCCACGCCATTCTCGCCCGCGACGGCATTCAGTTTTTCGAGCAGCTCGACGCCGCCCATCCGCGCGCCAGCGACTGAAACCGGAATGCCTCTTTCGAAGCCAATGGTGACATCGGTGGGACGGTCGGGAGCTTCGCGCGGGCTCTTGGTGAGCATCCAGACCGCGTCCGAAGGCGCGTTTGCGGGATCTTCCAGTTCGGCGCCCTCGTGCGAGATGTGCCAGATGTTGCGGTCGCGGCTATAGATTTTGGTGGTCGATTGCGCCACGGGAACGTTGTGTTTGGCCGCGTAATCGAGTGCGTCTTCGCGGGACACGATGTCCCACTCGCGCCACGGGGCGATGACGGGCAGATGGGGCGCGAGCGCCTTATACGTGAGCTCGAAGCGGACCTGATCGTTTCCCTTTCCGGTGCAGCCGTGAGCCAACGCATCACAGCCGGTTTCAAGCGCGACCTCGACTTGCCGCTTGGCGAGCAAGGGCCGTGCAATAGAAGTGCCTAGTAGATACTTGTGTTCATAGATGCCGCCCGCGCGCACCATGCGCCACAGGTAATCGGTGACGAACTCCTCGCGCATATCGGCGATGAAGACTTCATCGGCGCCGGTCTTGCGGGCCTTCTCTTCGAGGCCTGTGAGCTCATCCCCGCCCTGGCCAATATCGCCGCAGACGGCGACCACCTGGCAGTCGTAATGCTCTTTGAGCCACGGAATGATAACGGAAGTATCTAAGCCGCCCGAATAGGCGAGCGCTACTTTCTTTGGTTTCATAAGGCGATAAAAAACGAGGGTCGCTGGGTGTTGTGGCGCGCGCACTTCTGCGTGCCGTGTCCCCACTCATGGGGACACTTGCGGTCGAGGATCCGTCTGCGCGAACGGTTTTTCAAGGGTGCGTGCGGCACGGCGGCGGATGACTTGGCGGACATGCGGGTTAGAGCAGCATCAGCAGCAAAGCTTTTTGAACGTGCAGCCGGTTTTCGGCCTGATCGAATACCACCGAACGGCTCGATTCGATTACCTCGTCCGCCACTTCTTCTTCGCGCTTCGCCGGAAGGCAGTGCATGAAGACCGCATCCGCGCGCGCGTTCGCGAACAAGGCCGGTTCCACCCGGTAGGCGGAAAATTCCAGCCTCCGGCGGGCGGCTTCGGATTCCTGTCCCATGCTGGCCCATACATCCGTATAGACCGCGTGCGCCTCCGCCACAGCTTCGCGAGCATCGTTCGTCAGCACTATAGAACAGTTGGAACGCGCCGCTAAATCTTTCGCCTCAGCTACAATCTCCGGCTTCGGAGTGTAACCGGTTGGTGTCGCGATCGAGAAATCGATTCCCAATCTCGCCGCGCTCAACATCAGCGAATGCGCCACATTGTTCCCGTCTCCGACGAAGGCCACCTTCAAGCCTCGCAGCCGTCCGAAGCGCTCTTGCAGAGTTAAGATGTCGGCCAACGCCTGGCAGGGATGATATAAATCGCTCAGCGCATTGATTACTGGAACCGACGACCAGCGCGCCAGTTCTTCAATGGTCGAGTGCAGGAACGTTCGGGCTACGATGGCGCCAACCCAGCGATCCAGATTTCGCGCGACGTCTTTCAGCGGCTCACGCCCGCCAATGGGACCTTCAACCATCACCGACGATCCGCCCAACTGCCGCGCGGCCAACTCAAATGTCAAACGCGTGCGGAGCGATGGTTTTTCAAACAGCAGCGCGATCGATTTGCCGTCGAGCGCGTGTGCGTAGTCACCGGGCGCGCGTTTAACCTGGCGAGCCAGATCCAGCAGTTCGGCCAATTCGGAATCGCCCAGATCCAGATCGCGAGAAAAATCCGGGGGCGCTAAACGAGACACCTTCACCCTCCGGGCTGCATTTTTATTCATCGCATCGAATAATTACACATTTTGGAAGGAAACGCAATTGCTGTGTGGGAGTGAGGAGTCACATAATGACAACAAAAGGCTTGCTATTACTGATGATTGCGACAACTCTGGCCTTGGGCCAAGATTCGGCAAATTCCACCGGCTCTACACCTAAGGACAACGCCGTCAAAGCCAAGACCAAGCGCAGCAGGAGTAAACACTCTAAACGGGCGGCGAGCACCGATGAAACCAACTCAACGGGCGCGGTCGGAAATCCGAATTCGAATTCTCAGGAGAATCCCATGGACCCGAAAGGCCCGACGAACCCTCGGAACCCCGTGCCTCCACGCACGCCGATCAATCCCGATACGCCGGCCGGGCCCAAGGCATCTCCTCGCCCGCCAGCCGGCGCGCCACCACAGTAAGTTTAGTGTTGGCCCGCGAACGGACGAATCTTAAAGCAACGCTGATTGCATGTTCCGCAACGGCAAGGTAGGACGAAGACGCTGAGCACCATCTCCCAGGCGCTTCGGCGCTTAGATCGGCGGATTGTTTCAGATCCGCATCGGGGACACGGCGGTTCCCAGAACATATCTGTAATAGTAGGGGTACTACGCATCTGAAACAATTCGGATTAAGTACAGCGGCCGATAGGAATTTCCCGAGGCGGCGGTGGGAATCCGGCGTCTGGGCGTCACTTGCTTCCGTCGCGAGCCTTGCGGCCGCTTTAAGT
>JALYXS010000166.1 GCA_030946965.1 Acidobacteriota bacterium | reverse complement strand
AGGACAAGCAGTGGAAGATCAACCAGGAGCCGACTACCCCCGAGAAGCTCGGCGAACGGCTCATTGAGATTTTCAAGACCCGCGCCGAGCGCGTCGTCTTCATCAAGGGCGATCCGAACCTGGAGTTCGCGACGGTTTCGGAAGCTATCGATATCGCGCATGGCGCGAACATCGATAAGGTCGGGCTGATGACCCCGAAAGTGGAGGCGGGACAGTAATGAAGGCACGATGGATTGGCTCGCTCGCGGCTCTCGCGGCTGTAGTGTTGGGTTCGGCCGGGTGCGCTCAGTTGAAGGCTCGCGATGCGCTGAATCGAGGTAGCGCGGCTTTCAAGGCCAACCAGTTCTCCCAAGCCGTGGAATATTTCAAGACCGCGGTGCAGATCGACCCGAATCTCGAGGCCGCCCGGCTGTATCTGGCCACGGCGTATATGGCCCAATACATTCCCGGCGCGGAGTCGAAAGAAAACATTCAGAATGCCAACGCGGCCCTCGAGCAATTCAATAAGGTGCTCGAAAAAAATCCTAAAGAGGAAACCGCGACGGCAGACATCGCCTCCATCTACTACAACCAGAAGAATTGGGACAAAGCCGAAGAGTGGAACAAGAAACTCATCGCGCTGAATCCCAAGGCCAAGGATGCGTATTATGTGCTTGGCGTGATCGCGTGGTACCGCTGGCTTCCTCCCGACCGTGAAGCTCGCGTTAAAGAGGGCATGAAGCCGGACGATCCGGGACCTCTCAAAGATGCGAAGGTTCGGGAAGATTTGAAGGTCAAGTACTTGCCGATTCTCGACGATGGTATCAAGGCCGAGCAAAGGGCGCTCGAAATCGATCCAGAATACGAGAACGCGATGGCGTACATGAACCTTCTGATCCGCTATCGCGCGGATTTGATGAATTCACGCGAGGAATGGAAGAAGCAATCGGAAATCGCCGACGATTGGGTGCAAAAGTCCATGGCCGCGATCAAAACCAAGGCGGATAAAAAGGCCTCGGCTGCTAATACCGGTGCCAAGTAGGAGTTGTGGCGCGGACATTCGTGTGGACACGGCAGACACGAGTGTCCGCCCCACAAGACCCAGTCGCATTGAATGGACGTTTGCGCTTCTAATTCCCCCGACCGTCTCTTTGAGGATTTGAAGGCCAAGGTCCACGAGCTTCGCCCGAATGACGATCTAGCCCCTCTCGACAAAGCCTACCAGTTCGCTTCCAAATACCATCAATCGCAGCTCCGGGATTCGGGCGAGCCATACATGACTCATCCTTTGATGGTGTCGCATATCCTCGCCGGCATGCGCATGGATGTCGTGAGCCTGGAAACCGGGCTGCTGCACGACGTGGTCGAGGATACAAGCGTCACCGCGGAGGAAGTGCGCAAGAGCTTCGGCGAGGAAGTTGCCCGTTGCGTCGATGGCGTCACGAAGCTCAGCAAACTGGATTTTTTTTCGGCGGAAGAACGCCAAGCGGAGAGCTTCCGCAAGATGCTTCTCGCGATGGTGGACGATATCCGCGTAATCATCGTAAAGTTAGCCGACCGGCTGCACAACATGCGAACGCTCGGTTCGCTGTCGCCCGCGCGAAGGGAACGCATCGCGCGCGAAACTTTGGAAATCTACGCGCCGATCGCGAACCGCCTCGGGATGGGCAAGGTTCGCGGCGAGCTCGAGGATCTCGCCTTCCGGTATCTGGATCCAGCCGATTTCGCCGGGATCTCGCAGATTATCGAATCCAAGCGCCTCGAGAACGAACAGTTTTTAGAAAAGATTAAGCACACCGTGGAAGCCGAACTGCGCCGCGAAGGAATCCCCGCGCGGGTAGACGGTCGCGTGAAACGCGCCTATTCCGTTCACGTAAAGATGAAGCGGCAGAAAATTTCATTCGATCAGGTCTACGATTTGATGGCGCTCCGGATCATTACCGATTCGGTCAAGAACTGTTATGCTGCGCTCGGCGTAATTCATAACGAGTGGCGTCCCATCCCGGGCCGCATCAAGGACTTTATCGCGATCCCAAGGCCCAATCTTTACCAATCGCTTCATACTTCGGTGGTCGGCCCCGAGGGCAAGCACTTTGAAGTGCAGATCCGCACCGAGGAAATGCACCGCATCGCGGAAGAAGGCATCGCGGCGCATTGGAAATACAAAGAAGGAAAGAAGGGGCCGCACGACGACGATCGAACCATGCTCTGGATGCGGCAGCTCGTCGAATGGCAGCGCGACATGAGCGACGCCGGCGAGTTTATGTCGACCTTGAAGGTCGATCTGTACCCCGAAGAGGTTTACACGTTTACGCCGCTGGGGAAGGTGATCACGCTGCCGCGGGACGCCACCCCCATCGATTTCGCTTACGCCATTCATTCGGACGTGGGAAACACGTGCGTGGGCGCCAAGGTGAACGGACGGATCGTTCCGTTGAAATACACGCTGAAAAACGGCGATAGCGTCGAGATCCTGACGCAGTCCAGTCATCAGCCAAGTAAAGATTGGCTGCAGGTCGTCAAGACCGCCAAGGCGCGCAATAAGATCAAGCACCTGATCAACGCGAGCGAGCGATTGAAAGCGATCGAGATCGGCCAGAAATACCTCGATAAAGAAGCGCGGCGCCTGGGCGTGCAGATGAGCAAGATCACGCGCGGCGACCTCGAGAGCGTGGCGAGCGAATATGGCTTCGGTAAGGTCGAAGATCTTTACGCCGGCTTAGGCTATGGCAGGTATTCGGCGCGCCAGGTGTTGCAAAAATCCGCGCCCACGCAGATTCAGGACGAGCATGCCGAGGAGCCGGCGGCGGCACCGGGCGACGCCGCGGACACCAGGCCGGCCTCCCCCGCGCGCAAACTCGATCCCGACGCAGTCATAAAGGTGAAGGGCATCGACGACGTGATGATCTATCGCGCGAAGTGCTGCAATCCGATTCGCGGCGAGGCGATTGTCGGGTATGTAACGCGCGGCAAAGGCGTCGCCGTGCATTCGAAGGTCTGCCCGAACGTTCAGGCCTTGATGTATGAGGTGGAGCGCAAGATTGAGGTGGAGTGGGCGCGCAACTCCGGCGACGCGTTTCCCGTGCACCTTCTAGTACACACGGACGACCGGCCGGGGCTGTTGAACCAGTTAACTTCCGTGCTGTCGGGCGAGAATACGAATATCCGGAGTCTTGAGGCGAAAACGGCCATCGATCGGAATAGCGATGCGGCTTTGGTTGAAATGACGGTGGACGTAAAGGACAAAAAGCAGATGGAAAAACTGGTCGCCGCGATGCGCCGGATCTCTGGCGTGCGCGACGTGGAGCGGTTGCTCTCATGACGGTTTCTACCGACCCGGAGCACATCGCAATTTCGAAATCGCGCGGCGTTCAGATCGATTGGAAGGATGGACACGGCAGCGGTTACGAGCTGGAGTATTTGCGCGACCACTGCCCGTGCGCCACATGCACGGGAGCCCATGGGACGGCGCCCCGGCCGAAATCGACCGGGAATCCTTTTCAGTTGTACGCGCAGAAGCTCAAGATGGAAAGCGTGGAGTCCGTCGGTAATTATGCCATTCGAATTTTGTGGAATGACGGACACGGAACGGGAATCTATTCCTTCGAGCATTTGCGGAAAATCTGCCCTTGCGCGGATTGCACCGGTGTATTGAACTGATGGGGGGAAGGGAGCGAATCTTTGGACGCATGACTCGTTATGGAGAGAAAGTGCCCGGGCCGAAGCTCTCCGAGGGCGGGGAAAAACTAACATGCGGCTGGCTGAGGACAAGTATGGAGTGTCGTGGCAGATCGTCCCCTCCGTCCTGGGCGAATTGTTGCAAGACAAGGATGCCGGCAAGTCGAAAAAGGTTATGGACGCAATGCTTCAAATGAATAAGATCGACATCGAGGGTTTAAAAGCAGGCGTACAACCGTTTCTTAGGCTCAAGCCGGATTACGCGGCGTGCGCGCAAGCCGATTGATGCTCAGTCCGAGAGGGACCATAAAATCCTCGCGCAGTATTTCGCCGGGATAGATAGGATCGAGGCGTCTCGGTTTACGCATCATGCCAAGCTCGATGGTTCGACGATAGCCATTCGAAGCAAATCTGCCACTGGTCGTTGATCCGTATACTACGCTGACCTTTGCGATCGCCCATAAGCGCCTCGAGCCGGTTGCCTGGAGGCACTTGTAAATCTCGTAGAGACGCCGCGGCGTTCAAGAATTGCAACTTACGTCTGGCGGCTCGCTCAATCGCGCGAAACTTCTGGACCGGTAAATCTCGAAATAGATTCTCCGTTTCCCGTCACTCACGATCAAGGAAAACTCTGGAAGCATTCCTGAAAGAGATGGCACTTCGCCGTTCCCTGACACAGCGCGCGCAAATAAGCGTTCACGTAAACATCGAAGGGCACGTTAATCTCTTGTGCCTTCGATCGAGACGGCTCTTCTCGTATAGGTATTGCTAGGCTTCGCCGAAAATTGGGAATGCTTGGGGAGCAAGCGGCAAGGCGTCCTCTTTATCCAGAAAGCGCGGATCGAGCAAACGCCCGGTATCCACATTTCCCATAGCCGAAAGCATCGTTTCTTTTAAGTGCGGATAATCGACTTCGAGATCGGCAAAGATCTGCCTCAACGAGCGCCG
>JALYXS010000155.1 GCA_030946965.1 Acidobacteriota bacterium | reverse complement strand
TGCGATTTCGGCCGCGAGCCTCTACTTCCAGTTCCGTTATCCGGTTCCGTAATCGTGTAACTTCTTCATCCCGGGAAACCGTTGTCGAGATTTTTCCCCTATCGGTAACTCTAAGCCCCATAGCGTTATAGCCCAAGGCGAATTGCCTTCATCCTGTTACAGGGAAGTCATACATTCGAAGGGCCAAACACGAAGAACCTGCAATTTTCAGTCGCGAAGAGATCCAGCAAGCATCGCCGGGTGCGCCACGGCCCGCAATTCGCCGTTCTTGCGCGGAGTTGCCCGTCCGATGCCGGTGTAGTCGAAACCCGCCCGCCGCGCGATCTCCGGATCGAATAAATTCCGCCCGTCGACCAGTATGGCCCGCGCCATTCGTTTCGCCAATTCCGCAAGGTCAAGATCTTTGAACTGCGGCCACTCGGTGACCACGACCAGCGCGTCGGCCTTGTCCGCGATGGACACCGGATCGGTCGCGTAAGAAATTCGTAAATCCGGGTGCTGTTCGCGGCAGGCGCCCATGGCGATCGGGTCGTACGCCCTCACGCGCGCGCCCATCTGCAACAGCTTTTCGGCAATCTGCAGACTCGGGGCATCGCGCAGATCGTCGGTATTCGGCTTGAACGCGAGCCCCAGGAGCGCGATAGTCCTGCCCTTTAGAATGAAAAGCTTCTCTTGCAATTTCTGAATTACAAGCTGCCGCTGCACGCGATTCACGGCCAGCGACGCTTCGAGCAGACGCGCCTGATATCCGTATTCGCCCGCGATGTGCAGAAGAGATTGCACGTCTTTGCCGAAACAACTTCCACCCCAGCCGATGCCGGCGTTCAAGAAACCGCTGCCGATGCGCGCATCGAGACCGATGCCGGACATCACCTCCGGCGCATCCGCGCCCACCCGCTCGCAAATGTTCGCCACCTCGTTCGAGAAGCCGATCTTCATCGCGAGGAAGGCATTGGCGGCATACTTGATCATCTCCGCGCTGGTCAGCGTAGTGGTCACGATGGGAACGTTGTGCAAACCGGCGGGCCTGGGCAAAAACGACGGCGGCGAAAATTTCTGATCCTTCAGCGCGTAATACAACTCGCGCAGAACCGAAATCGTGCGCTCGTCCTCGGCGCCTAAAACGATCCGGTCGGCATAGAAGGAATCGGCGATCGCCGATCCTTCGCGCAGGAATTCCGGATTGCTCGCCACCCCGAATTCGATCCGGTCCTCCATCTCGGGCTGCGATTCGCGAATGCCCTCATGCACCAGCGTCTCAACCAGGTTTCCGCACCCGACCGGAACCGTGGATTTGTTCACGACGACGCGGTAGCGGGAGGGGTCCATCGCCGCGCCTATCGCACGCGCGGCGGTCTCGATATAAATCAGATTGGCTTCGCCGCTCGGTTGCGGCGGCGTGCCTACGGCAATGAAAATTACGTCGCTTTGCTTCACGGCGGGAGCAAGGTCGGTGGCGAAATCGAGACCGCCGTTCCGGTCCGCCAAAGGAAGAAGCTCAGCGAGAAACGGCTCATAAATCGGAATCTCGCCGTTGCGAAGCTTCGCAATCTTCACTTCATCCGTATCCACGCAGGTAACGCGATGGCCCAAATACGCGAGGCAGACCCCCGTCACCGTACCCACGTAGCCAGTTCCGATTACCGTGACTCTCATTCCTCTCCTTGTAAACCAATCAGTGTAGCGCCTAATCTATTTCAGCAGCACTGGCATCAGATCCCCGGCGCTCCATGTTTCGCGATCCGCTCCGGCCACCAGAAAGGCATTCGCCCGGCATAAAGCCGGAACGTCGCTCGAACCTTTCCAGGCGACCGGCGTGAGAGTTGCGCCGTCGCCCAGGTAAGCGGGCAGAAACCGCGTCAGGCCCTTTTTGTGGCGAAACTCCCGCGTGAGCCGTGCCAAAGTAAGTGGCAGCACGGATTCCGTTTGTCCCCCCAGCAGTTCCAAAGCCGCCCTGGCGAACAACTCAAACGTCACCATGGTCGATGCCGGATTGCCCGGCAGGCCAAAAACAAAACGCTCCCTCGCGCGCCCAAACACCAGCGGCTGCCCCGGCTGGATGGCGACGCGGTCGAAGTAAAACCCGGCTCCGAATCCGGCCAGCACATTTTCCACAATGTCGTACTTTCCCGCCGACACGCCGCCCGAAAGAATCAGCAAATCGGACGAAAGGCCGCGATCGACAAGCGCGCGCGTATCTTCGTAATGGTCTTTCGCGACGGCTAGAATTTCGGGGACGCCGCCCGCGCGTGTCACTTGCATCGCGAGCGAGTACGCATTCGAGTTGCGAATCTGGTAAGCGCGAGGCGTTTCGGTTATCGCCACGATTTCATCGCCCGTCGCAAGAATGGCGACACGCGGTTTCCGGTAGACCGGAACCGGTTCGCATCCTACCGTTGCCAGCAGCGCAATTTCAGTGAACCCTAAACGCGTGCCTGCCGGAAGCAAGGCTTGACCTTCACGCGCTTCCCCGCCCCGAGGATTAATGAACTGTCCGGACCGGACCTCGCGCGCAAAGCGGATGGTCGCGCCCGCGCGCTCGACATGTTCGATCATGATAATCGCGTCCGCGCCATCCGGAATGGGCGCACCCGTCATGATTTCGACAGCCTCGCCGGGGCTCACGGCGCCCGCGAATGTTTCACCGGCGCGAACTTCGCCGATTACGCGGCGTTCGCCGGGCAGTCCGTCCGCGTGAATCGCAAAGCCGTCCCGCGTGGAACGATCGAGCGGCGGGTAATCCCGATCGGCGCGAACGTCCTCCGCTAGAACGCGGCCGCCGGCGGATTCGAGAGCGGCATGCTCTATAGCCGGCATAACTCGCAACGAATTCACCTCGCGCACGACACACTCACGAGCCTCTTCGAATGTCATCGCGTGAACCGCGTCGCCTTCCGCTCGGCGTGGCGCTCCAGCGCCAGTTCAATTAACCGGTCAATCAGTTTTGCAAACGAAATCCCGCTATACTCCCACATCTTCGGAAACATGCTGATCGACGTAAACCCCGGAATCGTATTGATCTCGTTGATGTATAACTTGCCCGTCGCGTTCTCAAGGAGAAAATCGACGCGCGCCATTCCCTCGCACTGCACCGCCTCGTAACAGCCGGTGGCAAGCCGCCGCATCTCCTCCGTTTGCTCCGGCGAGAGCTTCGCCGGTAATTCGAACTTCGCCTGGTTCAACAAATATTTGTCTTCGTAATCGTAGAACTCTCGCGATGGCAATATTTCACACGGCATCGAAGCCCGTGGCTCGTCGTTTCCCATCGCGTTTCCCAACACGGAACACTCGAACTCGCGTCCCACGATGCCCCGCTCCACGATTATTTTGCGATCGAACTCGGCCGCGAGGGCCACGGCGGCTTCCAGTTCGGCGCAATCGTGCGCCTTTGAAATACCCACTGACGACCCGAGATTCGCCGGCTTCACGAACATCGGGAAATCGAGACTCGCGCAAATTTCTTTCGTGCTCAGGTCGCCGCGCGTCAGCGTCCGGTACTCGACCACGGGCAGCCCGCGATCCCGGCACACGCGCTTCATCATGTCTTTGTCCATCGAGATGGCCGAAGCGAGCACGCCCGTGCCGACATAGGGCAGATCGGCCATCTCGAGCAGCCCTTGCACGGTGCCGTCT
>JALYXS010000137.1 GCA_030946965.1 Acidobacteriota bacterium | reverse complement strand
CCGGAATCGGCGCCGGGGCTGCTTATATCTTCTTTGCCTATATCGGATTCGATGCCGTCTCCACGACAGCTCAGGAAGCGAAGAACCCGCAGCGGGATTTACCGATCGGAATTATTGCATCGCTGCTGATTTGCACTGTCTTGTATATCGCGGTAGCGGCTGTGCTGACCGGGATGGTGCCTTGGCGCGAGGTCAATATCGAAGCCCCCGTCGCGCGGGCATTTCTCGACAGGGGTCTAATCATCCCATCGCACATCATTACACTGGGAGCGTTAGCCGGTCTCACCAGCGTGATGCTCGTGATGCTCCTCGGCCAAACGCGCGTCTTGTACGCCATGGCGAACGACGGATTGTTGCCAAAGAAATTTTTCGCGGACATCCACCCCAAATTTCGCACTCCCTACAAGAACACCATTCTGGTTGGTCTCGTAGCCGCGATTGTGGGCAGCCTCACTCCAATCGACGATATCGGCAAGATGGTCAACATCGGTACACTGCTTGCCTTCGTGATCGTCTGTATTGCAGTGATCGTTCTTCGGCGCACGGACCCGGCGCAACCGAGACCCTTCCGCACGCCATGGGTCCCGTTCATTCCAATTCTTGGCGTAATCTTTAACGGATACATGATGTACAAGCTCGGGTGGGTGAATTGGGCGCGCCTCATTGTTTGGCTGGGAATAGGCATGGCCGTGTATTTCGGCTATAGCCGTAAGCACAGCCAGGTTCAGGCCGCTATTGCCGCCGAGGGTAATCGCGCGGTCGTAGGCGATTAAACGCCCATTTTCGCCTTGTATTCGCCTATTTGGACGTGCTATTCTCCCTTCATGCCGCAGCGGCGGCGGAGGAATTTATGACGATCAGCGAAATTCTATTGCCCGAATTCAACGAAGAGATGAAGAGCACCCGGAAGATGCTGGAGCGCGTTCCGGAAGACAAGTTCGAGTACAAGCCGCACGAAAAATCCATGACGATGGGCCGGCTCGCCAGCCATGTAGCCGAGTTGCCGGTCTGGGCCGTGCATACTTTTCAGATGGATGTGCTCGACCTTCAACCCGGCCAACAGCCTTTCCTGGCCAAATCTCACAAGGATCTGCTCGAGAATTTCGACAAGCAGGTTGCCGAAGCGCGCGGGCTAATCGCGGGCGCCACCGACGAGAAGCTAGGCGAGATCTGGACCTTGAAGTTCGCCGGGAAGACCATTGTCGCGATGCCGCGGGCCAAGGTTCTGCGCTCGATGGTAATGAACCATATGATTCACCATCGCGCCCAGTTAAGCGTTTATCTGCGCCTTGTCGACATGGAAGTTCCGGGCATGTACGGACCCTCGGCGGATGAAATGAAGTTCTGGTCCGCTCAGAACGCGTGAGCGGCGCGCCCCGCAATTCCTAGCCGCAGATATGCGGCAGCGGCGCGCAAGCGTACCGCCTCTTTTTTGTCCTGGAGCAGCGGCACGAACTCCGGCCGTAACTGGGGATCGTTCCGCAGCGCGAGCGCGTGAACCGCAGCCGCTCGGACGGACCAATCTTTATCGGACAACGCCTCGCGAAGCGCTTGTAGCGTTTCGCTGTCCTTCTCCTTCCCAAGCAGCAGCACCGCCGCGGCGCGCCCCGAAACGTTCGCGTCCGAGAGCAGATCCTGCATGGAGGCGATGCCCGCGCCCAATCCTGGCACCGGGGCAAACGCCGCGCCCTGCCGCACGGCGAACATGAACATGGTTTTGGGCGTGTGCATCATGCGCAAAGCTTCGCGCTTCTGCTTGTCGAAGAATCCGGAAGATGCTTTCGTTTCGCCCTCAACCACGGAAAGCAAAGCCTGTTTGCCGGCGGGATCGTTTAAAGCGAACAGCGCCTTGGCTGCCGCAAAGCTGACTTCCGGCACGGCGTCGTTTAAAGCCTTGCGCAAGGCGGCCGCGGTGCGGGTGCTTCTCAGGTCCACCAGACTCGCGATGGTTGCGAGGCGGACCTGCGCGTCTTTATCGTTCAGCATCGATTCCAGTTGCCCGACGTAAGGCTCGCGCGGGCCAATCAGGCCAAGAGCCGTCACCGCTTGCAGCCGCGTATCGGGGTTGCCGTCCCGCAACGCCTTATCTAGGATTTCGCGAACCTGTTGTCCACTGGGCAGGGCGGCGGACCCCTGTGCAATTAAAACAATTGACAGCAGCAGGCTTCGGATCACTTACGTCAAGATATCGTGAATCACGTTCCCTGCGACATCGGTTAGCCGGAAATCGCGTCCGCTGTATCGATAGGTCAACCGCTTGTGATCGATGCCAAGCAGATGCAAGGCGGTCGCGTGCAGATCGTGCACGTGGCACGGTTTTTCGACCGCCTTGTATCCGAAATCGTCGGTTGCGCCGTAAGTGATCCCGCCTTTTATGCCGCCTCCCGCGAGTAGCGTGCAGTAGCCGTGCACGTTGTGATCGCGCCCGTTCCCGACTTTTTCGAGGCCGCTATTTTGGATCATCGGCGTTCGTCCGAACTCGCTGCCGATAATCAGTAGCGTGTCTTCAAACAGCCCGCGCGATTTCAGATCTTCGATGAGCGCGGCAATCGGCGCGTCGGCTGCCTGGGCGAGTTTCGCGTGGATTCGAATATCATCGTGACTGTCCCATGGCTGAAAATTTCCGAAGTAAACCTGCACCATGCGCACGCCTTTCTCAGCTAAACGGAGCGCCATCAGGCAGCCTCTCCCAAAATCGCCGTCGCCGTAGCGGGCGCGCGTGGCTTCGCTTTCCTTCGAGATGTCGAAAACGCCCGGCGCTTCCGTTTGCATCCGGAACGCGACTTCCATCGCCTGAATTCCCGCTTCCAATTCGGGTTGACGGCCCACCTGTTCGAGATATGAATGGTTCACGCGTTCGAGCAGCGATAACTGTTCCTTCTGCTGCGCGGTGTTGTAAGTCTGGCTGCGAATGTTCCTCAGCAGCTTGTCCGGCTCCCGCTCGCCGTTCGGAATATAAGTACCTTGATAGACGGACGGAAGAAAGGTGGAATCCCAAAGCTGCGCGCCAAGCACCGGGTAACCGGGGCAAAGCACCACAAAGCCGGGCAAGTTCTGGTTTTCCGTCCCAAGGCCGTACGTGACCCACGACCCCATCGCCGGACGGCCCGTAAGCCCGTGGCCCGAGTTCATCATCAATAGCGACGGACCGTGATTTCCGTTATCCGAATACATGGACCGGATGACGCAAATGTCGTCGATGTGAGCGCCGACGCGCGGGAAGATGTCGCTAACCTCGACCCCGCTTTGTCCGCATTTGCGGAACTGAAACGGGGATTGCATCAAGTTGCCGGAGGCGCGATCGGTCTGAATCTTCGGCCCCGGCATTGGCTCGCCGTCATGCTTGATCAGCATGGGTTTCGGATCGAACGTATCGATGTGCGACATGCCGCCGTTCAGAAACAAGAAAATCACGCGTTTGGCTTTGGGAGGGAAGTGCGGCGCCTTTACCGTGAGCGATGCGCGCGGATTGTCGGCATTCAGGAGGTTCGCCAAGGCGAGCGCGCCGAAGCCCGCGCCCATTCTGTTCAGAGCATCACGTCGATTCATGCAAAATCCTCTTTGCCAACCTCTTAACGTGGCGCACGCACTCTTGCGTGCCCCACGTTGATTCTGTTGAAACAATCCACTAGTTCACCGAACTGAACTCGGCGGAACTCAACAATACTTGAGTATATTGCGCCCATGCGCGTCCATTACCGGCGAGAAAATCCAGCCCCATTTGGGTTTCGGAATTCGTTGGCGCGCGGCCAAACAGTAGCCGGTACGCGTGCGCGATTCGCGCGCCATCGCCGCCGGCGTCCTTCGCGGCCAGCCGGTCCGCCAGCGCTTTGGCTTGCAGCCCGACGAAGCTGTTGTTCATGAAATACAACCGCTGCATGGGCCCT
>JALYXS010000132.1 GCA_030946965.1 Acidobacteriota bacterium | reverse complement strand
GAGCGCCTGATGGCGGAAGCCGGCTGGAAGCTGCTGACCGCCGAATCGGCCAGCGACGCCCGCAAGATTGCGGCCGAGCACAAGCCCAACGCCGCACTGCTGGATTACATGCTACCCGACGGCAATGGCGTCGAGTTGGGCGTTCAACTGTTGCACAGCGTTCCGCGAATGCAGATCATCATGATGACCGGATCGATGCTGCCGCCCGAAGAGGAAGCCGTGTGCGAAGAGCACGATTTTCCAGTCTTGCGAAAGCCGTTTTTGGCCACCGACGTGATGAATCAGATTCGCGGCCGGCTGGCAAACTGCGCGGCGGCGGGACACTGACGTCCCGTTACGGCCAGTCATCCCAGCCGGTGTTTCCGGTGTGCTCGATGGTGCAGATCAGTGTGCCGTTGCGGAGTTGATCGCCTTCGATGGCGATGCTTCTGAAACTTTCCGTTTTGGATCGAGATCGCCGCGCGTTTGGCTTGGACGGCTGTCGGCGACCGTCGATCCCACCGAAAGGCAACCAGATTGGCCTGTTCCGACGCGGTGAGTCCGAGAGAGGGTGGCGCGAACGTAGCGCGCGGCTCAGTTTCGGACATCGACTTGCAAATCAAAACCCCGAAACGCCTAGCGACATTACCAGTAAACACCCGCCCCCACCCACGCCGCCCCGCGGACGCGAGGCTTGAGTCTTTCCGAGCGATTCAAAAAGTGGCGTGACCGTAGTGCCGTTTTGCGCAAATTCCTTTTCATCCTATTCCCATGCGCGCATTAAAACTAGAAGTAAATGGATTGTTTCAAGGTTGAACCGGAATCGCGCCCGGCGCGCGCGACACTTGCCCGCGATACGCCTCCTCGACCGACACGTTGTTGTTCCGCAGCGTCAGGCCAGTCGAGCGCTCGAGCGCGGCGCGGGCTTTCGCGTAAGTGCCCTGCGACGCGACTTCCGTCGATCGTGCTTGCGCCAGATCGCGCTGATACTGAATTACCAGGAACGTGGTTGACGCTCCCACGCCGAAGCGCTGCCGTTCCGCGTCGAGCGCTTCTTCCTGCAACTGCCGCGTTTCGACGGCCGCATCGTATCCCGCCCGCGCCCGCTGCAATACGAGCAGCGCATTTCCCACCTCCAACTTCACCTGGTTTTCGAGCTGCTGCAACCGCACTTGCGTTTGGCGGAGTTGCAACTCGTCGCGGATTACGTCGGCTTGCGCCACGCGATTTCGCAATGGAATGGTTAGCTGCAAACCAATGCCGTAATTGGGAAAATTGCGGCTGAAAATTTGCGACAGCGCGTTGCCGAAACCGCCTACATAGAACGGATCCGCGGTCCGCGCGAACGGAGTGCCGTTCGCGGTCGAGGGCTGTACCGTGCTCGGCTGTCCAGATAGCGAATTATTCTGCAAACTGCCAATCAGGTCGAGTTCCGGCAAAAGCCCGTTTTTCGATCCTTTCAGGCTGATCTCGGAATTATCGATCTGAATACGGGCTTGCGTAAGATCGGGCCGGTTGCGGAAAGCCTCCGCCACCAAGTCTTGCACGGGCTGCACCGGCTCGCGCTCGGGAAGCTGAATGCGATCGAGCGGCACGATGCGCGCGGTTGCCACCAGCGGGTCCGAGCCGCCGCGGCGCGTCAGCACGTTCTTCAGAATCAACTCCTGCTGCTCCACCAAACCTTCCGAATTGATTACATCCTGCCGGCTGCGCGCCACTTCCGCGCGCGCGCGCTTCACCTCGATCGCGGCCAACGTTCCCACTTCTACTTGCGACTGGTTATCCTCGAACAACTTCTGTGCGAGCGCCAACGATTCGCGCTTCACGCGCACGTCCTCATTGAGGCTCACCAGATCCCAATAAAGGCGAATCACCGAAGACAGCGTATCGATAAGCTGCTGCCGGAAAACGTAGTCCGTAATTCGCTCATTATTCGCAGCAATGCGAATAAACCGGCGGTTCACCGCGAAGCCGAATCCCTGCAGCAATGGCTGCGTAACCGTCAAGCCGAGGTTGGCGCTGGTGTAGGGATTGTAGTCCGGACGCGTGGCATTCTGATCCAACCGGTTGCTGTTGAACCCCAGATTAAAAGCTGTCCCGCTCGCGAAACCTTGTTGCAGCCCAAGGTTGCCGAGCAAAGTATTGCCGATGAGCGAGTTCGTTCCCGTCACGAACGAACTGGTCTGCGGAGTGGATTGATGCGACCAATTGAGTTGCCCGACGATGGCGGGATCGTAGGCGGGAATTCGCGGACCGGTGGCAAGCGGAAAAGTACTCAGGATGGAGAGATCGCTGGACTGCCCGGTAATGGTGGCGAGGTCGGCGGAATTCGTAGGCACGGAAGTGATCGGTGTAATGCCGCCGACGGTTGTGAGCAAGGGGCTGCCGGGACCGCCAACTCCCGCCGGAAGCTCGCGCAGCGTAAGCGGAATACCGCGCAAGAGGCCGCCGCCTTTGGCGCGCAGCGTATCCGATTCAGCGATGCGCGGCCCGAAACGTTGCAGTTCGATATCCAGATTGTTCTCAAGGGCGAGCGCGATGGCATCCTGCAGCGAAAGATATAATTGGCCGCCTCGAATGAGCTTCTCGATGCGTCCGGAATTTTGAAAATCCACGGGCGCGACCGTTTTTGCGCGATAGGGAAAAGTCAGCCGGTCGAGAAAGCGCCCTCGTTCGTTCACATCGATGCGCGGCGTTTGGTCCTCGCGCGAAATCTGGGGAGCGGCGGCGCAGACTTGAATTCCCGCCAAAAGAAAAACCGATAGCGTTCGCATTCGAATCTATTTTTTTTGTTTCGCGCCCTCAGGCAAAACTGCTTTGGCCGGCTTCACGGTGGCGCCTTCCTTTGCATCGTCGCTGGGATTCACAATCACGTACTCGGTTCCTTGCAAGCCGTTCGAGACTTCAATATCCGTCCCGTAATCCCGCCCAATATCCACGGATTGATAATGCACCTTGTTCCCCGGTAACAAAATCGCAACCTGCGGGCCGCTGCCGCGAGTGACCAAGCTGTCTCCCGGGACTAGCAGCGGCGGGTTCTCGCGCGTGCTCGTGAACCGCACTTGCGAGTACATGCCGGGCAAAAGCAAGCGATCGGGATTCGCCACCTGCACCTCGGTCAGCATGGTTCGGGAATTCTGATCGAGCGAACTCGCGGTCCGCGTCACGTGGCCCGCAAATTTACGTCGCGGATATTCTTGCAGCATCACGCCGGCTTGCTGGCCGAGGTGGATCGCCGGTGCGTTGCTTTGCGGCACGTTCACCATTATTCGCAAAGTCCCGATCTGCGCGATGCGGAACATCTCGCTGTTCTGCGATCCGTTGGCACTCGACGCCGCCGTACCGCCAGTCGAGTTGCCTTGTCCCGCGCCGCTGGCCGAAATAAGCGCGCCAGTATCGATATTGCGCGCCGTGACCACACCCGCGAACGGGGCGCGCACGTTGGTAAAACCTTGCATCTCGATCAGGCGGTTCAGATTGGCCTCGCTAGCCCGGACATTGTCCTGAGCGGCCTTTACGTCGGCTTCCGCGGCGCGCACGTTCGCTTCGGCATTCTCGTAATCGGCTTGTTTTTGATCGCCCTCCTGTTTGGATAAAACCCCCCGGCCGACCAGAACCTTCCAACGCTCAAGCGTCACGGCCGCGAGTTTCAGTTGCGACTGCGCCTGCCCGAGCGCCGCCTGAGTCTGGCCCAATTGCGCGCGCGATTGGGCCAGCGAGGCGCGCGCTTGCTGCACCTGTTGCGCGAGTTCGGGCGAATCGATGTCAGCGAGCAACTGGCCCGCGCGCACCCGGTCGCCGATATCCACATAACGTTTCTTCACGTAGCCCGAAGCGCGCGCGTAAATGTACGCTTCGGTAAGCGGCGTGATGTTGCCGGGGAGAAGTAACTCGCTGACCCGCGGCGAGCGCTTCACTTTTGTGACATTCACGATCGGCAAATTCTCTTCTTCCTGTTGCGCTTCCGCATCGATCTTTTCCCCCCGATGCCGCCGAGGCAGATAGCCGACCAGGAAAAGGATGCC
>JALYXS010000122.1 GCA_030946965.1 Acidobacteriota bacterium | reverse complement strand
CCATCGTGGCGCCTCGAAAAGCGTCCAGCGACAACAGCCGCGGCGGTGACGTTTGAACGGGCGGCGGTTGGATTGGCTTGGTTTGCGCCTGAACGTCTTGCACTTAAACCTTCGGTTCCCGAATAGTCAGAATTTGGCCGGACTTCACGGCTTTCAGCGATTGCTTATTTCCGTTGGGCCAGCGAATCTCAAGGTCGGCGGTCGTCGCGGCTCCAAGCCCGAAGTGTAGACGCGGATCGTTACAGGAGTAGAAACTCGATTGAGCGAGTAACTCCTGGGCCTGGCGCTTACCCCCATAGGAACAAGTCACGCGAGCGCCGATCGCGCTCCGATTCGATTGCGTTCCCACTAACTTCAATTTGAGCCAGTGATTATTGCTCTTCAAGTCGTTGCGCAGAAGAGATGGCGGCTCGTTTAAGTTGACGATCAGAACGTCGATATCTCCATCATTATCGAAATCTCCGAACGCGCATCCGCGGCTGGCATGCACGTCCGATACGCCTGGTCCCGCCTCGTCGATTAACTCTTCCAATTTGGCGCCGCCTAGATTCCGAAAAA
This sequence comes from Acidobacteriota bacterium, assembly GCA_030946965.1. Lineage (GTDB taxonomy): Bacteria > Acidobacteriota > Terriglobia > Bryobacterales > Bryobacteraceae > JALYXS01. The sequence goes on along the minus strand of JALYXS010000122.1, from coordinate 1,649 downwards.
TAACGCGAGGGGTTTGGTACGGATAGGACGGGATCTTGACCGCTACTTCCGGATACACGCTACCGGTAACGTAGAACAAATCCGGGTTGCCGTCGTTATCCAGGTCAACGATGCCCGCGCCCCAGCCGACAAACCGGGTTTCAACGCCCAGCCCGGACCGGATGGTCCGATCTTCAAAGTTACCTTTGCCGTCGTTCAGGTACAGCACGTTAGTATCGTCCGCGAAGTGCGTCTTAAAGATATCCAAGCTGCCGTCTAGGTCCATATCCCCGATGCCTACGCCCATCCCGGCCTGCTCCATGCCATCTTCACTGAGAGCCGCGCCACTTACAAGGCCGATCTCCTCGAAAGTTCCATCGTGCTTATTTTGGAACAACAAACTGGGAGTCGAGTCGCAGGCCACATAGATATCCGGCCAGCCGTCGTTATCGAAGTCGGCGGCGGCAACGGTCATGCCGTAGCCCGGAGAAGCTTTTGAAATTCCCGCCTGCTTGGTCACCTCGGTGAACGTGCCATTGCCGTTATTGCGATATAGCGAGTGCCGGCCAAACGGAAGACCGCGCGGTCCGCAGTTCACTGGGATGCCTTTCCAGGTGCAGTTGCTGTCCGCGCCTTTCTTAAGTGCACGGTCAAACTCGAAATGAAGATAATTCGATACGAATAGGTCGAGATGGCCATCCCGATCGTAATCGACGAAGGAACAACCGGCGCCCCAACGAAGTTCGGAATCGAATAGCCCGGCTTCTTTGGTTATGTCCGTGAAAGTGCCATTTCCATTGTTGCGATAGAGCGCGTTGTGGCCATAAAAAGTGATGAACAGGTCGTCGAAACCGTCGTTGTTATAATCGCCTACGGTAACGGCGGAAGCCCAACCGGTGCGCAGCAGGCCCGCTTTTTCGGTTACATCGGCGAAGGTGCCGTCGCGATTGTTCTTGTAAAGGCGATTGCTGGTTCCTTCTGGCGCACCCGAAACTCTCGTGCCGCTCAGGACGAGCAGATCCATCCAGCCGTCGTTATCGTAGTCGATGAAGGCGCACCCGCAGCCGACCGTTTCGATAATGTAGTCTTTGTGATCGACGGGCCCGCAGATGGTGGGGCCGTGCAGTCCGGCTTTATCGGCGATGTCAATGAAGCGGGCCGGAAATGGAACGCCCGACGCCTTGCCGCGGGGTTGGGCCGTCACTTTACGGGAGGCGATGCCTTGGCCACGGAGGGCGGATGCGGAGAATAGGGCGATCAACTCGCGGCGCGAAATCCTCAACACACCATTGTAATTTGCATGGGTTTGCTACTTTTAGGCGTGTCCATTTCCGGGAGCACCGTCCGTCGCTTGATGCGTTTGCCGATCCTTCTCGCCGCCGCAGCCGTGCTATCGGGTTCGGACGCCCTTATTTTAGATCGTGCGCATTACAGCCGCGTCCTCAATGAGACTCGCAATTACCGAATTTTTCTGCCGCGCGATTATCAAGCTTCGGGCAAGCGCTATCCAGTCATTTACTGGTTTCACGGTTTCAGCGAACGCTACAACAAGCCCGTGACCGGCACGCCGAACCGCAACTACGATCAAGGAAGCGATTACGGCGGCGACACCATCGCCAGTTTTGTTGGCGCTCACGACGTCATCGCCGTCAAATGGGACGGGTACAATC
>JALYXS010000098.1 GCA_030946965.1 Acidobacteriota bacterium | reverse complement strand
AAAGCGGCGGAAACGGTAATGAACGAGAGCGTGCGTAGCGTCATGGCAGCCTCCCTTTGGTTGGCTTTATCGTAGCATTACGGAGTGCGATTGCAGTTCCTGCGCGGGACGATTCTTTTCGGAGTTGTCGCCGTAGCGCTGACGGAGGCTCTTGGCGCTTTCAATCTGCTGCGGCCGTGGGTGGTTCGGATCGCATGGCTCGCCATATTACTGGCGGGCGTGGGCTTTGCGATTTCACGCCGGACGAAACGAAAATACACCATTAAAGATCCAGTAAGCTTGTTCGGCATTGGAAGCGTGCTGGCGATAGTCGCCCCGATCGCCTTTACCGCCTGGTTTAGCGCTCCGAATACTTACGATGTGATTGCGTATCACATGCCTCGTGTCGTGTACTGGGCGCAGGCAGGCAACGTCGCATTCTTTCCGACGAACTACTTGCACCAAAACTTGATGCCGCCGTTCGCCGAGTACATATTTCTGCATCTTTACCTGATCTCAGGCGGCGACCGGTTGGTGAATCTGGTTCAAGCGGCGGCGCTGCTCGGATGCGCCGTTGGAGTTTCAGCCGCGGCGCGCGAACTCGGCGCCGGTATGCGCGGACAGGTTCTCGCGGCCGTGGCGGTCGTCACGATCCCGGCGGCGGTGCTCGAAGCTTCGGGAGCGAAGAACGATGTTGTGCTCTCGTTCTGGCTGATTGCGGCGGTCTGCTTCGCGGTTCGTTGTACCCGCACGCTCTCCTTAATCGATATGGCGGCCTTGGGTTTCTCGCTGGCGCTGGCATTGCTCACGAAGGGGACGGCGCTTATTTTGAGCGCGCCCATTATTGCCGCGGCACTGGCGCCTATCGTTCGTCACCATCCGAAAAAAATCCCTCTGATTTTGTGTGTCGTCGCGCTGTGCGTGGCGCTTGTGGATGGGCCGTTCTACGCGCGATACTTCCGGGAAACTGGCGGACACTTCGCCAGTTTCGGACTCAATAACGATGCGCCCAACCTGGGAGCCGCTGTTTCCAACGCTTTGCGAAACGGCGCAACGGAGTTAGGCAGCGCCAACACCACATGGGACCGGGGAATCTATCGACTGATCGCCGCCACTCACCAAAAATTGGGGATTCCGCTAAACGATCCGGCGACAACTTATTGGGGATGCGCCTTCGGAATTCCGCAAAGCTCAACCCATGAGGCGCTGGCTCCGAATCTCGCGCACACTCTGCTCTTGATTGCGGCATTTTTCCCGCTGGCCTGGCGCGCCAGGCGCAATCCGCGTTCAATGCTGCTCTACGCTGGAATTTTTGCCGCGTTCATTTTGTTCGGCGCGGTCCTGAAATATCAGCAGTATCATCCCCGCCTCTTGCTGCCGTTGTATGCCGTGGGTTGCATCCCGATCGGGCTGCTCGCCGCATCCCTTCCGCCCCGTTGGGCACAGGTAGCGTCGATGGCGTTTCTGCTCTGGGTGGCGAGTCCATACGTTTTCACAAATTATTTGCGGCCGCTCACTGGTTCGTACAGTGTGTTGCGAACGCCGCGCGAGGAGAACTATTTCAGCGAAATGCGCGTTCTGGACATTGTTCCGCAATATAAAGAAGCTGTTCGATTGGTGCGGGAAAGCGGCTGCCTTCGCGTGGGAATCGACTATGCCGCTTCGGCGCTGGAGTACCCGCTTCAGGCATTGGTTCTCGAAGCAAATGCGCGCGCGCGATTTTTTCATACCAAGATGCAGCACGAAGATGCGTGCATGGTCGTCTGCTTCGATTGCGCCGGCAATGCGGAACTGGGAGAGCGCTATAAGGATTTCGATCGCGTGGCCTTCCCGCCGATTGTCGTATTTAGACGCCGCCGTACTTAAACAAAGATGCAGTATCGTATTGAGACAACCATGCAACGCCAGATTCTTTATCTCCTCTTCATCCTTGTGAGCGCCATGGCGGCGCAAGCCGCCCCGGTCCTCTCGATTCCCAAAGCCGCCGAACCTTCCGCTCAGTTCGATCCGCTGGCCGCGACCAACTCTTACCTGGCGAGCGTGCCCGCCGACAAGCACGCTCGCTCGGACGCTTATTTCGAAGGGGGCTACTGGTTAATTCTTTGGGATTTTCTGGTTACGGCCGGTATCTCGATCCTGTTGCTGCAAACGCGCCTTTCCGCCCGGATGCGGGATGCGGCCAAGCGAGTAACTGCCATTCGTCCGCTGCAAACTGCCGTTTATTCGCTCGAGTACGTGATTCTCACGTTCGTTTTGGCGTTCCCGCTTACCGTCTACGAAGGATTTTTCCGGGAACACCAATACGGTCTCGCGAATCAGAATTTCGCGGGATGGATGGGAGATCAGATGAAAGGGCTGATGGTCTCCCTGATACTCGGCGCGCTGCTGATAACGGCTCTCTTCGGTATCGTCCGGCGGCTGCGGAGCACCTGGCACATCTGGGGCGCTATCGTTTGCATTCAGTTCCTGATCGCCGGCGCGCTGATCGGCCCCGTGTTTATTCAGCCGTTATTCAACAAATACACGGTGTTGAACGATTCCCGGATCACCGATCCGATCCTGAGCGTGGCGCGCGCGAACGGCATTCCGGTCGCGAGGGTTTATGAAGTGGATGCATCGCGGCAGAGCAAGCGGGTGAGCGCCAATGTCAGCGGATTCCTGGGTACCGAGCGAATTACGCTCAACGACAATCTGCTGAACCGTTGCTCGCCTCAGGCCATTCTCGCGGTGATGGGCCACGAAATGGGGCATTACGTGATGAACCATATCTACAAGTTCATTCTCTTTTTCACCGTCTTTATCGTGCTGGCGTTCGCTCTACTTCGATGGGCGCTCGATTGGTCTCTCGCCCGTTGGGGCGCGCGATGGGGCTTGGAAGGAATCGGCGACGTCGCGGTGCTGCCGCTAGCGGTGCTTGTATTCTCGATTCTGGGTTTTCTATTTACGCCTTTTATCAACACGTTCGTCCGGACACAAGAATACGAAGCGGACCTATATGGATTGAACGCGTCGCGCCAGCCGGACGGCTTCGCCGAGTCGGCGCTCTTGCTGGGCGAGTACCGGAAGCTCGATCCGGGAGCGGCCGAGGAGTGGATCTTTTTCGATCACCCGAGCGGCCGCACGCGGATCTATTCGGCAATGCGCTGGAAAAAAGAGAACCTATGTTTGAGCAATCCGGAATTGCCTTGTGGCGCGGCGGTTCACTAGCGCTTGTCCTGTACCCCTGATATTTCGCTATTTGCTGTTGTGGGGCGGACGCGGCGGTCCACGCGACACTCTTTGCAACCGAATCCCCGCAACAGGTATCTTAAATATAGAGACCACTACCGGTATGTTCGAGCGATACACGGAAAAAGCTAGAAGAGTTATTTTTTTTGCCAGGTACGAAGCTAGTCAGTTCGGGAGCCCTTATATCGAGACGGAACATCTTCTGCTTGGGTTGTTGCGCGAAGACAAGACCCTGGCGAACCGGTTTCTGCGTTCTCATGCCGCCGTCGATTCCATCCGTAAACAGATCGAGGGCCACACCACCGTTCGCGAAAAAGTTTCCACATCCGTCGATCTCCCGCTTAGTCACGAATGTAAGCGCGTGCTGGCGTATGGAGCGGAAGAAGCCGAGCGGCTGAGCCACAAACATATCGGCACGGAGCATCTTCTGCTGGGATTGTTGCGCGAGGAGAAATGTTTCGCGGCGGAGATTCTGCATGAGCGTGGGCTACGGCTGTCCGCTATCCGGGAGGAACTGCAACGGTCGCAATCGGAAAAAGTTTCTTCGAACCGCCCAAAAGAGAGTTCCCTGCTGGCTGAGTTCAGCAGGGACCTGACGCAGTCGGCGGTGGATAGCGCGCTCGATCCGTTGATCGGCCGCGATTACGAATTGGAACGCGTGGTGCAAATTCTGTGCCGCCGCACCAAGAACAACCCCGTTTTAATTGGCGAACCCGGCGTTGGGAAGACCGCGATCGTGGAGGGCTTGGCCCAGAAGATCGCGGAGGGCGACGTGCCTTCGTTCCTCGCCGACAAGCGCATTCTGGCGCTCGATCTCTCCCTCATCGTCGCGGGCACGAAATATCGCGGGCAGTTCGAAGAGCGGCTGAAGACCATCATGAAGGAGTTGATGGATAACCAGAACGCCATCATTTTCATCGATGAGCTGCACACGCTGGTGGGCGCCGGATCGGCGGAGGGCTCGCTCGATGCCGCGAACATCTTGAAACCCGCGTTGTCGCGCGGCGAGATTCAGTGCATTGGCGCGACTACCCCGGCCGAATTCCGGAAATCGATTGAAAAGGATCGCTCTCTTGAGCGCCGTTTCCAAGCCGTGAAAGTGCCGCCGCCCAACGAAGCGGACGCCATCAAGATTCTCTACGGCATCAAGGATCGCTACGAAAAGTTCCACGCGGTCGGCTACACGGATGAGGCGATTGAGTCAGCCGTCTACACGTCAAGCCGCTATATTCCCGACCGTTTTCTGCCGGACAAGGCAATCGACTTGATCGACGAAGCGGGCGCGCGCGTGAAGCTCCGCCAGACAACGCTACCGACGGATTTGGCGGATATCCAGAAGCGCATCAAGTTCATCGTGCACCGCATGGAGAACGCCATCGCGAATCACGAGTTCGAAAAAGCGCGCTTCTATTCGGACGAAGAACGCAAAGAGCGCGAGAACATGCGCCAATTGCGCGAGAAATACAATTTGGACGATACTTCTACCGGCGTTGTCACGAAAGACGACATCGAAGACGTGGTAGCGCGCTGGACCGGCGTACCGATGACGTCGATTAAGGAAGAAGAGATCACGAAGCTTCTGCGTATAGAAGATGAGCTGCACAAGCGCATCATCAGCCAGGAAAGAGCCATCTCCGTTTTGGCGCGAGCCATTCGCCGCTCTCGCGCGGGTTTGAAAGCGACCGCCCGTCCCGCCGGGTCGTTCCTGTTTCTGGGGCCGACCGGCGTAGGCAAGACCGAAGTGGCGCGGGCGTTGGCATCGTTCCTGTTTGGTAGCGACAAGGCTCTGATCCGCTTTGATATGTCGGAGTTCATGGAGAAGCATTCGGTGTCGAAGCTGATCGGATCGCCTCCTGGATACGTAGGGTATGAAGAGGGCGGTCAATTAACCGAGCGCGTGAAGCGGTCTCCCTATTCAATCATTTTGCTGGACGAAATCGAGAAGGCGCATCCCGATGTTTATAACATCCTGCTGCAAGTTTTTGAAGACGGGCAGTTGACCGATGGGCTTGGCAACACCGTCGATTTCAAGAACACGATCATCATCATGACGTCCAACCTGGGCGCGCGTTTCCTGGAGAAGCGGGGCCACCTGGGCTTTCAAGCGCCGCAGGGCGAGGGCAATTCGGCGAAGCTCGAAGACATGGTGCGCGGCGAAGTGAAGCGGGCGTTCAATCCGGAATTTCTCAACCGGTTGGACGATATCATTCTGTTCACCTCGCTTACTGAAGACGATCTGATCCGCATCATCGATTTACTGGTCGCGCAGATCAACGCGAACCTGACGGCGAAGCAGATCAAGATCCGGCTCACGACGGAAGCTTCAAAATACATTCTCGAGAAAACGGTGGCCGACCGCAGCTACGGAGCCCGTCCGCTACGCCGCGCGCTGCAAAAGTACATCGAAGACCCGCTTTCGGAAGCTCTGATTC
>JALYXS010000091.1 GCA_030946965.1 Acidobacteriota bacterium | reverse complement strand
TCTTAAGTCCTGACCTTCCAGGACTCCATCACGATGAAGGGCTGGCCCTCAAACTGATCGATATCGTAAATACGCAAATAGTGGGGTGATTTAGCGTGGAGGCGGCGTTAGCCTCGCGCGTGAGACGCCCGAAGGCCTGAGGGCTAGCAATTGCGTAGAGACCAAACTTCAGCGCGACGAACCGCGGGAGCTTCGTGTCTTGTGCCTTGTAGAGCACGCCCATGCCCCCGCCGCCTAAGCCCAGAGCGACAGGATTAAGAATGATTGAAGGTCAATTATCGCACCGGCAACGCGCGGGTGAAATCTGGAAGTGATAGTTAAAGGCTTTGCGGGCACATCCACCAAAACCACGCCGTTCGCCCTCGTGGCGCACGCTTATCGGCGGGATTTCCACGCGTGTTCCGTCCGGCCGAATTCGCCGGATTGAGTTTAGACGACGGCCCGTAACGTCAAATCTTGAGATCTCGCAAATAATCGTAGCTCTGCTTTAGGCTCGCTACCGGATCTCCCGGCGTTTGGTCCTGCTCCACGAAGTAGTGTTTCACTCCCGCCGCTTCGGCCGCGCGAAGGATCGCCGGGAAATCCAGACTGCCGTGGCCAACTTCCTGGAAGGTGTCCTTCGAAACTTTCTCGTTATATTGCGTGGGAGCGCCGCGCTTCTCGTCTTTTAGATGCAGCAGCGGCACGCGCCCTTTGAGTTGCCCGAGCATGGCAACGGGGTCGTTTCCCGCAACGCTCACCCAGAAAACATCCATTTCAAATCCGACATTCTTGGGATCTAACCGCTCGATCATCAGGTCGATCGGCCTCTGACCTTTCTCGCCCGCAAATTCAAACGCGTGGTTGTGATAGCAGAATTGGAGTCCGGCGGCGTGGCACTGCTCGCCGGCGAGATTCATTTTGCCGGTCAACTTGCGAAAGAAATCCAGATCGCCACGGTCTTCCGGGCGGATGTAGGGCAGCACGAGATATTCGACGCCGTACTTCTTTAACTCGTCGATCGCGGAACTGAGCCCGCTCCGATCGTCGCCCGTGATTAGCGGAGCCTCCACGTGGCAGCTTACCGGCTTCAGGCGATCCTGTTTCAGAAAAGGCGCGAACTTCGGCAGCTCCGCGCGCCCGAGCTCGACCTCGCGATAGCCGATCTCGCCGATGGCGCGCAACGTTTCTTCAGCCTTGGTGGGGGTTATGGCGCGAACGGTATAAAGTTGTGCTCCCAGCGGATGCCGGAAGGTCGCGGCCCGTGCCGGTGCGGCCGCGCCAAGTGCCGCCGCGGCCGTTCCCATCCACTGCCTTCTTGAAATCTGGTTCATGCGGTCCCTCGCCGATAAGCTACCACGGCGCGCCACTCGGCTTCCGAACGGATTTCGGCGATGCGCGCGCCTGCCTGCAGCAACGCGCGCGATACTCGATCCACATCGGACGCTTCAAACCCGCTGAGGATCGCGAAGCCGCCGGGGCGAAGGACGCGCATCCACTCGGGCGCAAGCGCGACGATCCATTCCGGCGTGATGTTGGCGGTAATCGCGTCGCTCGAATCCGAACGCAGCGCATTTGCCGATCCGGTGAAGGCTAGCGCCTTAATCCCCGCCCGGCGAAAGTTGCGCACGGCCACTTCGACAGCCGTTGCATCGACGTCGCACGCGACAACGAGCGCGGCGCCCATATGCGCCGCGGCTTCGGAAAGAATGCCCGAGCCGGCGCCCACGTCGGCGAAAATCATCCCGGGCTTGACGTATTCTTCCACCAGTTCGAGCGCCAGACGCGTGGTCTCATGCGCGCCGGTTCCAAACGCCAGCCCGGAATTGATCGCGATGCGGAATCGTCCCGGCGGCGTGGGATCGCCGCGCCATTCCGGGACCAGAAAAAAACGCGCCCCCACTATCATGGGTTGCAAGCGTTCGCGCGCGATTTCGATCCAATCGAGATTTTCGGCGGCTTCGCTTTTGGCGTTAAATTCCCCGCTCAATGCAGAAGCGTCCGCATCATTATCGAAGTAGGCGCGGAGGCTGCACCAGCCGCCGGGCAGATCGCCTTCGACAATGCCGGTCGAGCCGCGTTCCCATAGATTGGCGATGAGAATATCTTTCTCCTCGGGCGCGCAACGGATATTCAGGAAGAACATGTAGACGTGTCACAATCGTCCTTAAACCACGGATGAAATTGCAAGGGATTTTCGCGGCCGTTACCACGCCTTTCGACTACAAGGGCGATCTTTACGCAACCAAGATCCAGCACAACGTGGAGAAATGGAACCAGACATCGCTCGCCGGTTATCTGGTATGCGCATCCGCGGGAGAAGGCGTCCTGCTGATGGCGGACGAAAAGATTCAGGTGTGGGAGATGGTGGCAAAGTACGCGGCGGACGAGCGGCTACTTCTAGCGGACGCCACGGCCGAAGGCGTCCGGGAGTCGGTGGCGCTGGCCAACGAGGCGGCGCGTTTGGGATATCACGGCGTGGTGTGCGGCGTTCCGCACCACTATAGAACGATGATGGAT
>JALYXS010000076.1 GCA_030946965.1 Acidobacteriota bacterium | reverse complement strand
CGCCGACGCTGCTGAACCACCTCACGTTTGGATGGAACAAACGGGACACCCTCGAATATTTCCCGCAACGCTACTATCAGATTCCGGCGGCCGACAGAGCCATCATCGAGATACCCGGGTCTAGTCTCACCAGTGGCACCGGAAACCGGCGTCCGCCGCCCAGATACCAGATTGGCGATGGTTACCCCGAGCTTGGCTTCTGGATCGATACGCTTTCGCCAAGCCGCACTTACAACATCAACGAGCAACTGGCTTGGATCAAGGGTAGTCACAATATCAAATTCGGGTTTACGTTTTTGCGCCAGGATTACACGCGCGTCGATTGTAACGGCTGCACGGGAGAGGCGGATTTCAGCGCACAGACCACGGGCCTGCCGGGCGCTGCCGGTCAGACCGGGTCCGCTTATGCGGCATTTCTCCTGGGGTTGCCGTCTTCTGGTAATTACCATTTCCCCGGGTCTTTCAGTTTTGGCGAACCATATTACGCGGGGTTTGTTCAAGACGATTGGAAAGTAAACCGCAAACTCACCGTAAATGCCGGTTTGCGCTACGACCTTCCCTTTCCCAAGAAGGAGACGCAAAGCCGTGTTTCAAATCTTTGCCTGACTTGTCCGAACCCTGCCGCCGGTGGCATCTTAGGCGCTCTTCGATTCGCCGGAACAGGAGCGGGACGGACAGGCCAGTCCAGTTTTCTGGACGTACGGAAGAATGCATGGGGCCCGCGCCTTGGTTTCGCTTATCAAGCCCTTCCCAGCCTCGTCATTCGCGCCGGCAGCGCGATATTTTACGTCGCCGAACGCGAGGGAGGCAACGCCGATCGCGCCGAGCTGGGCTTTGGCGGTAATGCCACGTTCTCGTCGCCCGATGGCGGCGTGTCGCCCGCCTTCCTTCTCTCCAACGGATTTCCTTCGTTTCCAAAGCCCCCCACTCTCGATCCGGGCCTTGGCCTTTTTGGCACTGTTCCCTTCGCCGCCCGCTATGCGGGACTTGCGCCAAAGATGTATGACTGGAACTTAACAGTCGAGAAAGGTTTCGGCAACAACACGGTGCTTCGCGCGAGTTATCAGGCCACCATTGGCGTGTCACTGTTATCCAATCGGGAAAATTTAAATCAGGTCGATCCGCGTTATCTTTCGCTAGGCCCCACGCTGTTCGTGCCAATTGGTTCCGATGCCGCCAGAGCCGCCGGGATCAATCCCCCCTATGCTGGATTTCCATCGAACCGGAGCGTGGCGCAAGCGCTGCGGCCCTATCCGCAGTACACCGGCTTCGACCATGACGTCGATGCCGACACGACGGGCCACAGTACGTATCACGCGATTAGCTTAAGCGCGGAGCATCGCTACTACAATGGCTTGTGGTTTATGACTTCGTACACATTCTCTAAACTGATCTCCAACGTGCAAGGTGAGAATCCGTCTCTCGGCGGCGGTATCGGCAACGGCGAGGGTGGCACTCAGAACGCGTATAATCGCAATTTAGATAAAGCGATTAGCAATCAGGATGTCCCGCATCATGTCGTGCTCGCTTACTCTTACGAATTGCCCGTGGGCAAAGGCAAGAAGCTGATGGGGAATGCCAACGCAATTGCCGAGGGTCTTCTAGGCGGTTGGAAGCTTTCGGCTATTCATAACTATCAATCGGGCTATCCGTTGCGGGTTACTTCCAACCAGAACATCGGGCTGTTTTCGGGAGGAATTCGAGCGAATATCGTGGGCGGTCAACCGCTGAAGAATCCCGCATATAACGGGGATCCGAATAAGGCCCGATACATCAACACCGCGGCGTTCTCGCGGCCACCGAACTTTACCTTCGGCAACAGCGGAGCGCAGCTTCCAGGATTACGATCGCCCGCGCTGTTAGCGGAGGACGTTACGCTCGGTAAAGAGTTTCCGCTGTTTAGCGAAGGACGCCACCTGGAGTTTAAGGCCTCGGCGTTCAATATCGGAAATCGCGTGCAGTTTGGCGGCATCAACATCGGCGTCGAAAACCAGGATTTCGGCCGAATCACTTCACAGAACAATAAAGCCCGCGAAATCCAGCTTAGCTTGCGGTTGGTATTCTGATGGCATGCGGCTGGTGGTCCTATGCTTAGCGCTAACTCTAAACGCAGCCGGGGATCGAGTGGACGACGGCAAGACCGCTCTAGCGTCGGGCAGATACAAAGATGCCGTACGCCTGCTCGAACAGGGTCCCGATAGTTCCCGGCCTTGTGAAGCATCTTTCTATCTAGGTCTAGCGCGGTATAGGTTGAAGCAGTTGGACCGGGCAATAGTCGAACTGCAAGTTGCGCGCCATTGCGATCCGGCAAGCGCGGATATCTTAATCGCCATGGCCGCTGTATATGCCGATAAGGGCGACGACGATCGCGCGGTGGCCGCCTTCGACTCTGCCCTGCAGTTAAAGCCCAATCACGTGGAGGCTCTCCGCGCCGCCGCGTCGCTCGACCTTCGCCACGAACGCAATGAGCGAGCGATTGTCAGGCTTGAGAAATTAGTCGCGATCGAGCAAGAGGACGCGCAGGCCCACGCTGATTTGGCGGCCGCTTATGCGGGGACGGGTAACCTGAGTAAGGCTCGCGGGCAATTCCAGGAAGCGCTGAAACTGCATCCAGGCAATGCCTCGGCACTCATGGGTTTGGGGAATGCCGACATCAAGATGGGGCAAACGGACGAGGCGATTTCGCTGCTGAAAAAGGCTGCGAAAGCCGACCCGTTAGCCTACGCACCCCGATTTCTGCTGGCGTCCGCTTACAATTCGCAATCGCGTTTCGCCGAAGCTCTGGCCGAGTGCAATGAAGCACTTCGTTTGGGCGCCGTCGATCCAGAAGTTTACTATCATCTGGCAAGAGCTTACCGTGGACTGGGGCGGGAAGACGATGCGCGGAAAGCTTTGGCGCTTTTCTCGACCCTGCGTTTGCAGTCCAAAGATGCGGTGGAAGCTAAGCGGGAAGCGGCGCGTCTGATCGGTCAAGCCAAACCTCTGGTCGATGAAGGCAAACTGCCGGATGCAATTTCATTGCTCGAGCGCGCCTCCGGTCTTGACCCAAAGAACCCCCAAGTGGCGTTCCGTCTGGCCGGCTTGTATTACGACACCCGGCAGTATGAGGCCGCCCGCCAGTTCGCACGAAGAGCTGTCGCTATCGCGCCCGCCGAGTGGCTATATCATTATTTGCTGGGATTGATCGAGAATGCGTCGGGTAGACTCGATCCGGCCCACGACAGTTTCGAAACTGCGGTTCGGCTAAATCCGTCCGCGGCGGATGCGTTCAACCAGTTGGGCAACATCGCCATGAGCCGCCAGGATTTTGTTGAGGCGAAGCAGAATTTCGAAAAGGCGAGCTTGCTCGATCCACGCGAGACAACTTATCAAGTAAATCGCGACGCGGCTAAGCTGCGATTGGCTAACAAATAACAGATTTCGGCTCTGAGCGAAAATCCTTGACGAGTTTCTTGAGGTAACGGGGTTCCACCGAAAGCACGCGATTCGCGCTCCGCGAAGCATCGGCGAACGAACTTTCGAAAACAGCCGACCGGATTTGCGGGAAGCGGCTTAAGGAAGCCATTCCGATACTGCTCGACGCGATGCAACGGCACGGTCGTCTCAGTCCCGAGGCAGAGGTTCGACAGCGCTTCTTGCAATGAGTGCCGCGACCATCGATCGGCTACTGGCGCCCGTTCGGAACAGGGGCAAGGAAGGACGACGAAGAACCGGTATCAGTACACCGTTGCGAAAGAACATCGCGGTGCGGACATTCACGGTCACGGTCGAGGATATTCGGAAGCGATTACCATTTCCGCTACTCGGGCTGTACGTACACAACGGCCGCGCGTTCGTTAACGAAACGCTGGTTGATTACTGCAAGCAGCGAGACATCGAGTTGACCCGGTCGGGTGCCTACAAAAAGAAGGCAGACATGGATTGAGCAGAAGAACAGTTCGGTGGTGCGTCGATTGGCCGGCTACGGCTGCCTGGAGCGTGCGGGAGCGGCAGAAACTCTGGCCAATTTGCACGAGTAGGCACGGCCGTACGCGAACTTTTTTCTGCCTTCGTTCAAACTGAAAACGATGGCGCGGCAAGGTGTCAGGATTACAAAGAAGTACGACAACCCAACCACTCCGTGTGAGCGCCTTCTGGACAGTGAAAGAGTAATGGAGGCAAAGCAGCAGCAATTACGGTAAACCTTTGCCACGCTGGACCCCATTTTCGTGCTAAGTGAATTTCGGGCGGCTCAAAGCAAAATCGCTCAACTCGAAGTACGCATCAGGCCCACTCAAATGGCCGGTCGATCAGGCACTGGATCGTTTAATGGGTAGCCTGCGGATCGCCTGGAAAGATGGCGAGGTCCGGCCAACTCACCGCAAGCCGATTACCGGGCCACGAAGTTGGCAGACTCGCGCCGATCCCTTCGAAAACTCGTGGGCAACCATCGAGCTGTGGCTCAATGAGCAAC
>JALYXS010000071.1 GCA_030946965.1 Acidobacteriota bacterium | reverse complement strand
TGAATGGCCACTCACGGCAAGCCGGAAATGAACTCGCGCGCCGGGTTGGATCGTGGCGATCTCGGCCGGACGCCTCACCGGGAACGCCATCACCATGGCGGGCATGTAGCCGCGGATGTCGCGATGCGAGACGAGGATGGTCTGCTTTAGAGGATCGGCACGAAGTACCATGCCATCCACCTGGTAGTGCTTGGCGCAGCCTATCAGCACACTCGTCAGCAAACCCGTCAACACACCCGCCGGCAAACATGTCGTGAGCCAACAAGTGGCCAACCCCAGTGCGCTAGAATGCCGCCGCAACTCCCGCCTTCCCCAGAACGAAAATTCCCCAAAGCACCACCACCATCAAGAGGCACTTGGTAAACGTGACGCCGGAGACTTTGGAAAGTCCGTAGGAAATTAGCGCAATCTGCCCGAAGCTCAACAGGTCGAGGGACGATGCCAGGCTATAGAGCGGTTTGCTCGTCGATTCCTTGTTGAGAAAAGCTCCCGGGTTGAGCGCAATAAGATTGCGGATGTCAAGCTCGCTCCGGTCGTTCGACAAAGTAATAATCAGCGCCGACATTAAACACCCAATCACGGCAAAAGGGAACATGGCATAGGCCGTCGCGCCAAGCACCCGCTTGAAATTCGCCTTCGTTCCCATGAGCGAAAGCAGCCCCGTAAAAAGGCCCGCAATTACCAGAAGATAAATCGCGCCACCCAGCGCGCTTGTCACAAAAACCAGAGCCTTGCGCACTGGCGTGTTGGAGTCATGCACGATCTGATCGACTTTTTGTTGGCCCAATTGGTCGACGATCTTTGGGTTCGATTCCATTTGCTTGCGCGTGATATTTTCCATCCCGATGAGACTGACTGCAAGCCCGGCGGATAACATGATCACCAGCACCGTGGCTATAAACGGGACGAGCCAAGCGCCCGTTTCCCGCACGCGGTCGAAAACCTTTCCCGGTTCGTAGAAGATCTGCAATAGTCCTGACATTGAGGGAGGAGTGTATCACATACGGCGTGTGCAAATAAAGTATATTGATTACAAGGTTGCCCGCCATTTTCCGGAACGCTTTTCCAGTGCTCATCGGCGCAATGGTCTGTCTCGCGGCTTTGGCCGAAGACGGCATTCGCCCGTTTCTATCCAGGAACTGCGTCACCTGCCACAACGATAAGGTTAAAACCGCGAACCTCAGTCTGGAGCACGCGGGAATTCCGGCAGCGACGTGGGAGAAGGTGCTCGATAAGTTGAGCACCGGACGCATGCCGCCGCCCGGTTCGCCGACGCCGGCGAAGGCCGAAGTCGCGGCCGCAATCGCATCGATTGAGAATTCGATCCTGCCAGGCGTAGACGCTGGACCCGGGCGAGTGACAGCGCGACGCCTCAATCGCGCCGAGTACAACAACACGGTTCGCGACCTTCTATCCGTTTCGTTGCGGGCCGCCGACGAATTTCCGCTGGATGACGCGGGGTATGGCTTCGACAACATCGGGGATGTACTTTCGGTGTCGCCGCTGTTGATGGAAAAGTATATGACGGCGGCCCGGAAACTCTCTCGATTGGCCGTATACGGCGAACCCGTATCGCGACGGCCGACCAAGCTGATCCGGTTCATGAGTAAGAAGTCGCAGGACGATCCCACGCCAAACGCGCTCCCATTTTCTTACCGGGGCGCGATTTACGGGAGCTTCAATTTTCCGGTCGATGCGGAATACGAGTTTCGCCTGCGCGTGGCAAATTACCGATCGCGCGAAACGGCCAGCGCGCGTCAAAGAGAGCTCAGCCATAAGCGCGATCTGACGGACGCCGAAAAGCTCGAAGTTAAGGAGGAAAATCGCAAGGCGTATCCGGCGGTCGAAATGGCGATGACTCTCGACGGCGCGCGCATCCTGACGGACGTGGCCGAAGGAAACGTCGACTATCAGTATGCCCACGGCGAGGCGGCCGCCCGCGTAAAGGTAAAAGCGGGAGAGCATTTTTTCCGCGCCTCGTTCCCGGAGTTTGCCGATGTGGCGAATCCGCGCGACAACGTGAATCTCGACGGGCGCCGCAAGCTCTTCATCGATTACGTCGATA
The DNA here is from genome assembly GCA_030946965.1 of Acidobacteriota bacterium. Classification (GTDB taxonomy): domain Bacteria; phylum Acidobacteriota; class Terriglobia; order Bryobacterales; family Bryobacteraceae; genus JALYXS01. The sequence continues at coordinate 3,266 of JALYXS010000071.1, read as the reverse complement.
TCGTCGGCCCGTTTCCGCCCGCCGCGAATGCACCCGAAAGCCGAAAGCGAATCTTCGTGTGCGAGCAAAAAACACCGGAGTGCTCGCGGAAAATCGTAGAGACCGTTGCGCGGCGCGCGTATCGCAGGCCGCCAACCAAGCGGGAAGCGGATGAGCTGGTGAAACTGGCGGCGCTGGTTCGCAACAGCGGGGATTCTTTCGATGAAGGCATACGCGTGGCGTTACAGGCCATGCTGATGTCGCCCAATTTTCTGTTCCGTATCGAGAGCGCGGCGTATGATTTAAACGACTACGACCTCGCGTCGCGGCTTTCGTATTTTCTCTGGAGCAGCATGCCGGATGAGGCGTTGCTGCGCGCCGCGGATGAGGGCCGGCTGCGGCGTCCCGGCGGTTTCGCGAATGAATCCCGGAGAATGTTGCAAGATCCCAAAGCCGATGCGCTGATCGAAAATTTCGCCGGGCAGTGGCTTGGGTTGCGCTTGCTCGATCGGCGCAAGCCCGACCCGGCGCACTTCCCCACGGTGGACGACGAGATGCTGGATGCGATGCGCCGTGAAACTTCGCTGTTTGCCCGCGCGATCATGCGGGAAGATCGCAGCGTGCTCGATTTCCTCGATGGCAGTTTTACATTCGTGAATGGCCCGCTGGCGCGTTATTACGGCATCCCGGGCGTCAACGGAGAAGCGTTCCACCGGGTGGAGATCGATGGCGGGAAACGGGGCGGAGTGATCACGCAAGCGTCGATTCTGACCGTCTCTTCGTACGCGACGCGCACCTCGCCGGTGCTGCGCGGCAAATGGGTTTTGGAGAATTTGCTAGGTACGCCGCCGCCCCCGCCGCCTCCTGGAATTCCGGCGCTCGAAGAGACGAATCTGGGCAAAGACGCTTCTTTGCGCGAGCGTCTGGAGCAGCATCGCTCCAATCCAAGCTGCGCCGTTTGCCACAACCAGATGGACCCCATCGGATTTGGCCTCGAAAACTATGACGCGGCGGGCGCCTGGCGCGATCATGACGGTAAATTTCCGATAGATAGCTCCGGCACGCTTCCGGGCGGCGGCTCATTCAACAATTCGATGGAACTGAAACGAATTTTGAAATCGCAGCCCGCGCTCTTCGCCCGCAACCTGACGGAGAAAATGTTGACGTATGCTCTAGGAAGAGGCATGGAGAGGCGCGATGGCCCGGCCCTCGATCAGATCGCGCAACGCCTTGCCGCAAACGGGTACCGCTTTTCGGCGTTAGTGACGGAGATCGTGAATAGCCAGCCTTTCCACATGCGTGACGGGCTCGGGCTAAGTGAGACAGGAGGAAACATTGCGTCCAGATAAATCGCTTAACCGGCGAACGTTGCTGCGGGGTTTCGGAACCGCTGTCGCGCTGCCCTTGCTCGATGCGATGTTTCCGGCATTCACGAGCGCGGCAAAATCGGCTACTGCCGCCGCGCCAAGCCGCATGGCTTTTTTGTACGTGCCGAATGGCATCGTGATGGATCAATGGATTCCCACTGGCGCACCAGGAGTAACGGCGCTTCCGGCGGAGTGGCCGCGCGTGTCCGCCGCGCTCGCTCCCTTCCGGGATGACGTAATGATCTTGGGCGGCCTGACCCAAAACGGCGGTCGCGCATTAGGCGACGGCCCCGGCGATCATGGACGCGCGGGCGCGAGCTACCTCACATGCGTTCACCCGAAAAAGACGAACGGCCGCGATCTTCAGGTAGGGCTTTCGGTCGATCAGATCGCGGCGCAAAGACTTCAAGGCAAGACCCGTTTCGCCTCACTCGAACTCGGATGCGAAGAGGGCGTGCAAGGCGGCAGTTGCGACAACGGTTATAGCTGCGCTTATAGCAACAGCATTTCATGGCGCACGCCATCGTCTCCGAACCCAGCCGAGATCCGGCCTCGCGCCGTATTCGAGCGATTGTTCGGGCCGGGCGATCTCGATCCCGATCCGGCGCGGCGTTTGCGGCAACAAAAATATCAGCAAAGCATTCTCGACGTCGTAACAGGCGATGCGCGGCGCCTTTCATCCACGCTCGGCGGCGGCGATAAGAGGAAGCTGGACGAGTACTTGTCTTCAATTCGCGACGTGGAGCAACGCATCCAGAATGCGGAGCGAAATCGCGCCTCCACTTCCGTGAAGCCGCCCGCGATGGCGCCGCCCGAGGCAAGCATCCCAACTGATTTCGGGGAGCATGCGCGAATCATGATGGATCTGACGACGCTCGCTTTTCAGACGGATGCGACTCGGGTAGTCACGTTGTTGCTGGCACTCGAGCAGAGTCCGCGCGCTTACCCCGAAATTGGAATTCCGGAAGCGCACCATGGCCTGACGCACCATCAAGGCGACAAAGAAAAGATCGCCAAGGTAACGGCGATCAATTGTTATCAGATAATACAGTTCGCGTACCTGTTGGAGAAATTGAAATCGACGCCGGACGGCGATGGCACGTTACTCGATCACTCCATGATCACGTATGGAAGCGGATTGAGCGATGGCAATGCACACGATCACGGCAACCTTCCGCTGGTGCTGGCGGGCCGCGGCAACGGGAAGCTGCGGCCTGGGCGGCACATCCGATACCCAGATGAGACTCCCATGGCAAATTTATTCGTTACCATGCTCGACAAGATGGATGTCCCCGTGGAACATCTGGGCGACAGCAATGGCGAGTTAGAACATCTTTCCGGTATCTGAAAACGTAGCGGCTACTTTTGCGCGCGAGCCAAATTTTTGCGCGCGATTTCATTTTTGGGATCCAGATCCAGCGCCTTTCGAAACGAAGTAATCGCTTCGGGCAGGTTGCCCGTGCGCGCGAGAAGCACGCCGAGATCCGTGAGCGTATCGGAGTTCGGAACCAGTTCGCAGGCGCGCCGGTATTGCGGAAGCGCCAGATCGAAGCGATGAAGCGCAATGTAAATGGCTCCCAGATTTAAGCGGGCTTGCGCATCGGCGGGCTGCCCCTCAAGATAGGCCGTGTATTCGCGAATAGCTCCTTCGCGATCGTCAGAGGCTAAGAGCGCGCGGGCCAAGTTGAAGTGAGCGGCAGAGTACTGAGGCTGCAGGCGGATGGTTTCACGCAACTCACGAATAGCGTCCGCGTTTCGCCCTTCCGAAAGGAACGCAGACCCGAGCGCGTTTCGGGCCGAGACTTGCGCGGGATCTACTTCAAGCGCCATCCGATATTGCTTGATCGCTTGCGGATTCCGGTTTTGCACTTGATAGAGCGCGCCGAGGTTGTAGTGCGCGGTGAAATCCCCGGGGTACTT
>JALYXS010000712.1 GCA_030946965.1 Acidobacteriota bacterium | reverse complement strand
CGCCACATCGGCCTCATGGCTGTCGTCTATCTCGCGCTTTTCGGTTGCGGCGGCAAATCGAAGGAACCTCCGCCGGCGGAAGTCGAAACCCCGGTTCAGGTTGCGAAGGCGACGCGATCTCCCATTCAGCGCATCGTCAACGCCGAAGCGATTCTGTTTCCGGTGGATCAAGCGAGCGTCACTCCGAAAATCAGCGCTCCAGTGAGCCGTTTTCTGGTTAAGCGCGGAGATCACGTTCGCAAAGGCCAGCTTCTAGCCGTTCTCGAAAACCGCGATCTCGCCGCATCCGTTCAGGAAAACAAGGGGCTTTACAACCAGGCCGAAGCGGCCTACCGGACCACCACGGCCGCCACATTGCCGGACGATTTAATCAAAGCCCGGACCGACGTTCAGTCGGCGCGGCAGGCTCTCGACGCCGCTCAGAAACTTTACGAGAACCGTCAATCTCTGGTGAAAGAAGGCGCGCTGGCGCAGAAATTAGCGGACGATGCCAAGGTCGCAATGGTTCAGGCGCAAAGCGCGTTCGCGACGGCGGAGAAGCATTTGGAATCTTTACAAAATGTTGGAAGGCTGGAGCAGGTGAAGGGCGCGCAAGGGCAATTGGATGCCGCCAAAGCCCGCTATCAGGCCGCGCAGGCTCAACTCTCTTATACCGAAATCCAAAGCCCGATCGGCGGCATCGTGGCGGATCGCCCGCTTTATCCCGGTGAGATGGCCGCCAGCGGAAATCCGATTATTTCGATCATCGACGTCTCGCAAGTGATTGCGCGCGCCAATGTCCCGGTGAAGGACGCGGCGGCGCTGCGCGTTGGTAAGCCCGCTTCGATCGTTTCGCCTTTGGGTGAATTGCCGGGCAAAGTGACCGTGGTCAGCCCGGCCGTCGATCCCAGCACCACGACGGTCGAAGTATGGGTCCAGGCCGCCAATCCAGGCGAGCGGCTTAAGCCGGGAATCACCGTGCATGTCTCGATTCTTGCCGAGACCGTCCCGGATGCGATCGTCGTTCCAGCGTCGGCGCTGCTATCGTCCGATGAAGGCGGCGACAAGGTGATGGTGGTGACTCCCGATTCGACGGCTCACGAGCACAAGGTCGAAGTGGGCATTCGCGACGGGGACAAAGTTCAGATTGCCAGCGGCATTAAAGAGGGCGACCAAGTAATAATCGCCGGAGGCCTGGGTCTGGACGATAAGGCCAAAGTAATAGTCGACTCGGGGGCCGAAAAGGCCGGCGGGAAATGAGCGATCTGCGTGCGGAACACGCGGAACGTGGCGAACATTGGACCGCGCGTTACTCGAAGCCCGTCATTTTCGTTATCCTCACGCTGATCGCGGTCGGCGCGTACCTCGCTTTCACAATCCCCGTATCGGTGTTCCCGTCCACCGACTTTCCGCGCATCGTCATCGGCATCGATAACGGCGTCGCGCCGATCGATCAGATGCAGGTGGTTGTGACGCGGCCCATCGAAGAGGCCGTCAACAGCGTTCCCGGCCTGGACCATGTGAAGTCCTTAACCAGCCGCGGTTCCGCCGAAGTCGATCTCTATTTTCAGTGGGGTATCGATATGTTTCGAACGCTGCAGTACGTGAATGCGGCGGTGGCGCGCGTGCAAGCGAACCTTCCCCCCACGGCAAAAATCACTACGAATCGCCTGACGTTTGCGGCATTCCCGATCTTGGGTTATAGCCTGACTTCGGCCACAATTCCCCAAACAAAGCTTTGGGAATTGGCAACATACTCGATCAAGCCGCGATTGAACCGCATCAATGGCGTCTCCACCGTGATCGTTCAGGGCGGCCAGGAACCCGAATTTCTAATCGAGCCCGATCCCGCCAAAATGCTTCAAACGCAGATTACGATTCCTGGCTTGGTGGACGCCGTCTCAAAGAGCAATCTGATCGATTCTCCGGGACTGCTCGAGAACAACCACCAGCTTGTACTTGGCCTAGTCAGCGGCCAAGCGCGGACGCCGGAAGAGATCGCCAACATTGTCGTGAAGCTTACGCCGGCGGGGCTGCCGGTAACGGTGGGAGACATCGCCGCCGTGCGCACGTCCGTGCGGCCGGTGTACACCATCGTGACCGCGAACGGCAAGCCTGGCGTTCTGATCAACGTCAACCGCCAACCGGAAAGTAACACCGTGACGGTTGCCGCGGCCGTGCGGCGGGAGATGGAGGCCATGCAGGCGGCGCTTCCGCGTGGAATAGCTATTGAAACTTTTTACGACCAATCGGAATTGGTTCGCGACTCCATCAAGAGTGTGCGCGACGCGATTCTGATTGGCCTGCTGCTCGCGGCGATTATTCTCGTTATTTTCCTGCGCGATTGGGGCAGCTCGCTAGTGGCGGGCCTCGTAATTCCCGCTACCATCGCGATCACGTTCATCGCGCTGCGGATCATCGGGCAAAGCTTCAACCTCATGACGCTGGGCGGATTGGCGGCCGCGGTGGGCCTGGTGATCGACGATGCGATCGTGGTTGTCGAAAATATCGTGATGCACCGCGACTCCGGCCAGAGCCGCGCGGAGGCGATCCGTAGCGCGCTGCGCGAAATCCGCTCGCCGCTTATCGGCTCGACCATCACGCCGATTGTGGTGTTTCTCCCTCTTGTCTCGATAACGGGCGTGACGGGAACATTTTTCCGCGCGCTAGCCGTCACGGTCGGCACGGCGCTGCTCACGTCCCTCGCTCTCGCGCTTACGTGGACGCCCACGTTAAGCAACTATTTGCTGCGCGGCAAAAAATCGGGAAATCCAGCGGAAGGCGAGCATGGGCATGTTGCGAAAACGGGCGTAATGGGACACCTCACGCGTACTTACGAACGCGGATTGAAGGCCGCTCTCGCGTATCCTTGGGTGCTCACGGGGCTTTGCGCAGGTTTGATCGTAGGCTCTTTTTTCTGTTACCGCGCACTCGGAACCGACCTGCTGCCGGCCATGGACGAAGGCGGCTTTATTCTCGATTACCTGATGCCCGCGGGATCGTCGCTCGCCGATACCAACCGCGTAATCACGTCGGTCGAAAAGCTGCTTCGGACCATTCCGGAAGTCACGAGCACCTCGCGCCGCACGGGCCTTCAATTAGGTCTAGCCCAGGTCACCGAAGCGAATACCGGGGACATTTCCGTGAAGCTGAAGAGACTGCCTAGACGGGGCGTGGAAGATATTATCGCCGAAGTGCGCGATAAAGTGAACAAGCAGTTTCCGCAACTCGAGGTGGAATTCGTCCAGCTTCTGCAGGACATGATCGGCGATCTCACAAGCTCGCCCGACCCCATCGAGATCAAGCTGTTTTCGCAGAACGCGGACCTGTTGCGGCAATGGGCGCCGAAAGTGGGCGACGCAATCAAGGCCGTGGCCGGCGTGAAGGACGTGAAGAACGGAATCGAGAACACCATCAGCGGCCCGGCGATTGTTTTTAACGTGGATCAGACCGTCGCGGCGCGATCCGGATTCACGCCGCAGGAGGTAGAGCTCGACGCCAGCGCGATTCTGCAAGGCGAGCCGGTTTCGACGCCCGTCGTTGTGAACGACCGCGCGTACACGCTGCGGGTGCGCTTTCCAGAATCGACGCGCTCTTCCCTCGATGCCATTCGCAACACAATGCTGACCAGTTCCACCGGAAAGACGGCGACGCTGGGGTCTCTCGCAACGCTACAGGTGGAACCGGGGCAAACAGAAGTCCGGCGCGAGAATTTGCAGCGCGATGTCGCGGTAACCGGACGTTTGCAGGGCGTGAGTTTGGGCCAGGGAATCGCCGCCGTGCAGAAGGC
>JALYXS010000734.1 GCA_030946965.1 Acidobacteriota bacterium | reverse complement strand
CTCGACGAAATGCACCAGGATCGGTGGGACATGGTCCACGCTTGAAGCAATAAAAACCGCAGTACCGGGAACACGCGTGGTAAGGCAGTGTGCAATCTTCTGCCGCACTACTTCGAAGGTGGGAAACTGTGTTGCATATCTCTGTTCAAGAGATGTCCGCCCACGGTTCCAGACCAGCATGGCTGCAATGAGGGAGCGCCAATTAGCACCGGCACATACCCGCCTTCCGAGAAATTTGAAGAGATTTGCCACCAGAAATGGGATATCGAAGGATAGGAAGAAAACGAGAACAGCGGCGGCCCTCCACATCAGCCAGTTCCAACGCCATCTGGCGACAATAGAGACGTAGGGGCGCTGTCGAGCACAGCTCACGCCTGAATCCGCAACCGCGGCGAGGAAAAGAAGAGAGTTGGACGCATGATGGAGGGGTATACATCAGGTGTTTGCGAGGATTGTCCCGCGCACGCCCAGATCGTGCAGACAATGGTCGATCCACTGCTTCGTCAGCTTCTCTTGCACGCCGTTCTGCGACAACCGCGTGCGCAAGTTCGAAAATTCCACCTGATCGAGCGGTTGATCCTGATTGAAACAGGAAAACACGTGCGTCTCTTCGCCCGTTACCGGATTCTTATGCACCTGTAAACACTGGGCGCAGATTTCTTTCATCATGCATTGCATCGGGGAATTGATACTGCCGATGGCGTGGTGATCGGGTTTGAGGAACGGCTTCAATACGGAGTGGCGCGCCTGCTGGACGGCACGCATCATGCCGTCCGAACCGATGGCGATAATGCGGTCCACTGAACTGAGCCGTATCTCCGGCTCCGTTTCGGATTCATACAGATCGCCGCGCCCATAAGCCGCCATCGCCTCGACGATATTGCCGACAAACGCCTTGTCGCCCAGCCTTCCGGGCGTGAACCCGGGCGCCTCGTCCGAGCACCAGACAATAACGTCCGCGGCCTTCTCGATCTCTTCCACTTTGTAGCGGTCGCCAATCTTCTTGTACGCCGCGAAATAGATCACGCGGGAACCTTTCGCACGGAGTTCTTGCCCTATCGAGAACAGAACCGCGTTGCCCAGACCGCCGCCCGCGAGCAGCACGGTTTCCTTACCAGGCGTGTGCGTGGGAGTGCCGGTGGGCCCCATCAGAATGACTGGTTCGCCGGGTTTCAACAGCGCGCAGAGGTCGGATGAGCCGCCCATTTCGAGAACAATCGTCGAAAGCAGACCTTTCTCGCGATCGACCGAGGCCCCCGTGAGCGCCAAGCCTTCCATGCCGAGAACCGTTCGATCCACATTGGCCGCCAGCGTTTCGTAATTCTGCAATCGATAGAACTGGCCGGGCCGGAACGCGCGCGCGGCAATGGGGGCGCGAACGACGATCTCGACTATGTTTGGCGTCAATCGAACCACATTTTCGACAACCGCCCGCAAATCGTAGTTCAGTTGGCGCACAAACTCCTTGGTCGATGCCAAAGCGGGAGCCTGCCGCGCCAGAACGCGCGATACCACCGGATAACCCTGTTTCGCGCTGGCCATCGCTTTGACTACGTTGCCCGAAAACGATGGATGCAGATCGCCGAAAAAGCTGATGCAGCGCCCGTCGGGACGCTTGGACATCAGCACCTGAACCTCGGCCGGCTTCGCGATGCGCGCGGGCTTCACGGCAAAACCGTCTTCGTCGATCGCCTGAAAATATTTGCCGTCGAGGATCGCGTTTGCTTCATCCTCGCGCGCGAGAACTGTATTCGGCTGCGTACCGGCAGCCACTAGAATGGCGCGCGCGGGAAGAACGAGAGATTCGCCCGTTGGCGTGAAGCGGCCCGAATCGGCGTGAAATTCGAGCTTGTTCAAACGCAGGGCCACGGCTTGCCCCAGGGCGTCGACGTCCACCGCTTCGGGCGCGAGGCATTCGGCGAAACGGACGCCTTCTTCCAGCGCCTTCTCGATCTCTTCGTGATTGAGCGTGTAAGCGGGTGAATCGATCAGACGGCGCCGGTACACAATCGTCACGCCGCCCCAGGAATTCAGCAGATCGATCAAGCGCGGCGCCCTGCCTTGTTGCGAGGCGGCAGCCCGCTCGGCCCGAATCGCGCGCGCATGCGCCAAAAACTCTTCCGCCGTATCCGTTTCGTCCGCCGTCCAACTCGCGCGAACGGCTACGGCGCCACGCTCCTCGATAAGATCTTCGTAGCGCTCGAGAAACTTTTCAACTTGCACGACGTAATAAGCCAGCGACTCCGTCGCCGTATCGATCGCGGTCAATCCGCCGCCGATCACCGCGATCGGCATACGCACCTGCAAATTGGCCAGCGATTCCGTCTTAGCGGCGCCGGTGAGCTGCAGCGCCATCAGGAAATCCGAAGCCTGCCGCACGCCGCGCACCAACCCGTTCTTCATTGGAATGACCGTTGGCCGCCCGGCTCCCATGCAGAGCGCGATGTGATCGAAGCCCATCTCGAAGGCGCTGTCGATGGTCATCGTGCCGCCGAAGCGGACCCCGCCGAACATGCTGAACTCGCGCCGGCGTTCGAGCAACAAGCGGATAATTTTCAGGAAATTCTTATTCCAGCGAACGGTAATGCCGTACTCGGCGACGCCGCCGAAGCCCGCCATGGCGCGGTGATCCAGGCGTTCGTAAAGTTCGGAGACATCGCGGATGGGACGAAACGGAACGCGCTCGCCTAACGGGTCGACGCCCGAAAATTCACCCGGCAACGGCTCAATCTTTAAGCCGTCGACGCCCACAACGGTATGCCCGTCGTTCATCAGATGATGCGCAAGCGTGAACCCGGCGGGTCCCAGGCCCACCACCAAGACCGTACGCCCGCTTTCCTCGCGCGGAAATGGCCGCGCGAAGTTCAGCGGGTTCCAACGCGTAAGCAGACTGTAGATCTCGAAGCCCCAAGGCAAATCCAGAACGTCTTTGAGCGTGCGCGTTTCTACTTGCGGGATATCGACCGGCTCCTGTTTTTGGAAAATGCAGGATTTCATGCAGTCGTTGCAGATGCGGTGGCCCGTGCCAGCCGCCATTGGGTTATCGATAGTGACAATGGCGAGTGCGCCAATGGGATTGCCCCGGCCCTTCACCTCATTCATCTCGGAAATCTTTTCTTCGAGCGGGCAACCGGCGAGCGTCACGCCGAACGTGCTTTTTTTGAAGCTGCCGTCCTTCTCCTTTAAACCCGTGGAGCAGCTATCTTTTCCCTGGTGATGGCACTTGATGCAGTAATGTGCTTGATCGAGCGCGCCGGTCAGGTTCGTTCCCGGGTCTGTTAGCCGGAACCCTTCCCGGTACCGCCAGTGATCGGGATGAAGCTGAAAAACCGCGTGACCATCCTCATGAACCGTCTCGACCGAGACGAGATGGTTCATGTCGAGCTTGCGCGGAATCTTGAAGAGTACGTCGAGGCGGTGCTTCGCTTTTCCGGCTCTCGAAAGCGTGGCCCATACGGCATATTGTGCCGCGAGGCGCAATTGCGCGGCGTGATTCGCCTCCGCGTCCAGCCAGCGCGCCACGTGCGTGGCGAAACTTTTCTGGGTTAGAGGCTCGCCGGACAGCGCCTCCAGCTCAAGCGCGATCGCCTCGCCGTCGATAAGTTCCGCCTGTTCGGGCGTAACTCCGGTTAAAGCTTTCCGCTGAACGAATTTCCGCTTCACGGAATAGATGGGGGCGAGCGCATGGTGACGGGCCTGGAGTTCGCGCAATTCGCTCGAAACGCCGAAGACGTGGCCGGTGAAGTCTTCGAGGTAGGGCGCAAGGGCAATCATCAATGCGGAATTTTCCGCGCGAGTGAAGCTATCGGGATTCTGGCGGGCACTTAAGATGTTCGAGTGCAAATCACTGTTGGACAACGCCAGATCGGACAAGAACGCGGCGTCCAACCGGACCAGACCTTCCCGGGTGTATAAATCTTCAAATTGAAGGCCAAATGGCAGGTCGAGAATTGCGGTAGCTTGCATCGGATCGCGAAACGGGCGGCTATTTCATGATACCGGAATCGGCATCCGGCCCGGCATCCTCGCAAGATGGGAGCTACGACAGAACAGATCTTTCCAAAAAAATGTTGTGTCGCACGGTCGTCCATCGGGAAACAGAGCATAATTCGGGATGACGCCCACTCTGGTCCAGCCTAGACGCAGGTACAACTTCTCCGCACTTCCTCCCGTAACCGTATCCAGTACCAGGAGAGTCTTGCCCGCATTCCGGCTGGCCTTTTCAACGTATTCCATAAGGCGGGTACCGACGCCTCGCGCACGAGCTGACCGTAAGACGAGTAGTTTGGCGATATCGGCTCGATGCGGTTGGTTAGGAGGCATCGCAGTCAGGATCTGCACCGTCCCTACCAACTTGGAATCGATAAAGGCAGCCAACAGAATGCGCTCGCCATTTTCCACCCCCTTAAGAGACTTTTCGAAAAAGGATTCGGCGGCGGTCTTTGAAAGCGATGCCATAAAGCTGACCGAGGCGCCTCCTTCCACGCAGTCTAGTAGAACTTCCGCCAAGGCCGCGAGATATTGACGCCCTTCTGCCGCACTCAGTCCGCGAATTTCAATCACGAGAACCTGACTGAATCAGCGCCGGTACCCCTGATCCCCGCCGCGATACCCGCCGCTTTCGTACGAGCGGAACTGCCGCATCCGGT
>JALYXS010000733.1 GCA_030946965.1 Acidobacteriota bacterium | reverse complement strand
CGCGATTGCCTGTTGATGCGTCACCATGGAATCGAACGAAATATCTTGCGACGCCTCGGTTACGCCGAAAATCTGGCCGTTATCCTGGCTGGGCAGGAAACCCGTCGGCATGGTTTCGAAAAGCCATGCCGTCGCCAGCAATAGCAGCGCGGAGACTCCCATCGTCGCTAAACGATGGCGCAAAACGGCGCGCAGCGTGTAGTCGTACACGCCCGCCATGCCATCGAAAAAACGCTCGAACAGCAGAAAAATTTTGCCGTGTTTGTTCTTGGGCACGACGCGTAGAAAGCGGCTCGCCAGCATCGGCGTGAGGCTCAAAGATACGAATCCCGACACCAGAATGGAAACGCCAATGGTCACCGCGAATTCGTGCAATAGCCGCCCGACAATTCCGGCCATGAACAGCACCGGAATAAATACGGCGACTAGGGACAGCGTCATGGAAACAATGGTGAAACCGATCTCGCGCGATCCGTTGAGCGCCGCTTCCATGCGGCTCTCGCCCATCTCGATATGCCGGACAATGTTTTCGAGCATCACGATCGCGTCGTCGACGATGAAGCCGACCGACAGCGTCAGCGCCATCAGCGAGAGATTATCGAGGCTGTATCCGAGCAGATACATGACGGCGAACGTGCCGACAATGGACAGCGGCACGGCAAGCCCTGGAATCAGAGTCGCCGTAAGATTCCGTAAAAAGAGAAAAATGACCATCACCACCAAACAGATAGTCAGAATTAGCGTGAATTTTACGTCGCCGATGGAATCCCGAATCGATACGGACCGGTCGTACAAGATGTCCAGGCTGACCGCGGCCGGAATTTCCGCGCGGAACTTCGGCAGCAGCTTTTTGATCCCGTCCACTACTTCGATCGTGTTCGTTCCCGGCTGACGCTGGATCGCGAGGACCACGGCGCGTTGGCCCCTATACCAGCTCGCCGTCTTATCGTTCTCGACGCTGTCCTGAACTTTGGCTACATCCTGGAGGCGCACGGGGTTGCCATTCCGGTAAGCCACGATCATGGGCCGGTAAGCCGCCGCGTTAGTCAACTGGCCGGTGGATTGAACAGTGAAGGCCTGCTTGTGCCCATAAAGCGTTCCGGTCGGAAGATTGACGTTGCTCTTTTGAATCGCCGCTTGCACTTCATCGATGCCAATACCTCGCGCGGCAAGAGCGTCGGGATTGAACTGAATGCGAATGGCGAATTTCTGCGAGCCGAGAACTTGCACTTGCGCCACGCCGCTCACCATGGAGATGCGCTGCGCCATCATCGTCTCGGCGTACTCGTCAACTTGATACAGCGGGAGCGTCGGCGAGCTCACCGCCATATAGATCACCGGCTGATCCGCGGGATTGACCTTCTGATACGAAGGCGGGGCCGGCATGTTCGGGGGCAGTTGCCGCGACGCTTTCGAAATTGCCGCCTGGACATCCTGCGCGGCCGCGTCGATGCTGCGATCGAGCGAAAACTGCACCGTGATCGATGTCGAGCCGAGCGAGCTGGTAGAGTTCATCGACTCGATTCCGGCAATGGTCGAGAACTGCCGTTCAAGAGGCGTGGCTACGGAAGCGGCCATCGTTTCAGGACTCGCGCCGGGCAGCGATGCGGAAATCTGCAGCGTCGGATAATCGACGTTCGGCAAATCGCTGACGGGCAGCGCCCGATATCCCACAATGCCGAACAACAAAATGCCCATCGTGATCAGCGTCGTGGTGATGGGCCGCTGAATAAAGAAGGCGGAGATGCTCACGATTGGCCTCCAGCGGGGTTCTTGACAATCTGCACCGTGGCCCCCGGCACCAAGCGCAACTGCCCGTCCACGACCACCGTTTCGCCGGGCTGAATGCCCTTTTCGATCACAATGTCCCGCCCCACGGTGCGGCCCACGGTTACCATCCGATTCTCCACCGTGTTGTCGGGCTTGACGACAAACGCGTATTGCCCTTGCTGCCCCGTCTGAATCGCTTCGGATGGAACCACGGTGATGTTACTCTCCGTCGCCAGCGTCACGATCACATTCACGAAACGGCCCGGCCAGAGGCGGCGATCGGCGTTGACGAAAGTCGCTTTCATCTGTATCGTTCCCGTAGTGTTGTCGACGGAGTTATCGATGAACGTCAGAACGCCTGGGATGGGGCCCGCGGCATCGTTCGGAATGACCGCCTCGACCATTAATTTGCGCTGGGCCATATACTTTCGGATGTCCGCGAGCTGCTCCTCGGGAACGGAGAAGGCCACGTAAATAGGCGCGATCTGGTTAATCACGACCATTGGCGTATCCGCGTTGGCTTTTACCAGATTGCCTTCTTTCACCAGCAGATTCCCGGTGCGTCCATCGATGGGCGAACGAATCGAGCAGTAAGTCACATTGAGCTTGGCTGTATCGACATTAACTCGATCGGCGGCGACGGCCGCTTTGGCACTGGTGATCGCCGCCTGATCGGCCTTGATCGTGTCTTCCATGGAAGCGGCGTTGGTGTGAAATTGATCGTTCTGTTCTTTGGAGACGATGCCTTCTTTAGCAAGCTTCTGGTAGCGCTCGGCCTGCGATCCGGCGTTCTTCGATTGCGAACTATCGCGCGAGAGGTTGGCCTGGGCCTGTTCAATCTGCGCCATGTCGCGGGCCAAAGTCGCTTCCGCCTGGCTCACGGCCTGCTGATAGGGCCGGGGATCGATCTG
>JALYXS010000688.1 GCA_030946965.1 Acidobacteriota bacterium | reverse complement strand
TCATCTCTTCGGGCGAGAGATCGTAGATGTCTTTGTCGAGCGGATCGCCGGGCTCGATCTTGTTCAGCACGCCGTCCAGGCCCGCCATCAACATCGCCGAGAACGCCAGATAAGGGTTCGCGGCCGGATCGGGCGGCCGAAATTCCACGCGCTTGGCTTTGGGACTTGCGGAATACATCGGAATGCGGCACGCCGCCGAGCGATTCCGCCGCGAATAGGCCAGGTTCACCGGAGCTTCATAGCCGGGAACCAGCCGCTTGTAGCTGTTCGTAGTTGGCGCAATAATCGCCGAGAGAGCGCGCGCGTGACGCAAGAGTCCGCCGATGTAGTGCAACGCCATCTGGCTGATGCCCGCGTAGCCATCGCCCGCAAACAGCGGCTGCCCATCTTTCCAGAGGCTCTGATGCGTGTGCATGCCGCTGCCGTTATCGCCGAAAATCGGCTTAGGCATGAACGTCACGGTCTTGCCATACTGGTTCGCTACATTCCGCACAATGTATTTGTAGAGCATCATGTTGTCGGCGGATTTCACTAGCGTGTTGTAGCGCTGATCGATCTCGCACTGTCCGCCCGTCGCGACTTCGTGATGGTGGCATTCGATGTGCAGCCCGCACTCGATCATGGTCTCCACCATCTCGGCGCGCAGATCCTGATAGTGGTCGGTTGGCGGGACCGGGAAATAACCTTCCTTGTAACGCGGCCGGTAGCCAAGATTGTTTTCAGCCCGGCCGGAATTCCAACGGCCCTCCTCGGCGTCGATGAAATAAAAACCGGAGTGCGCGTTTTGATCGAAACGGATATTGTCGAAAATAAAAAACTCGGCCTCGGCGCCGAAGTAGGCCGTATCGCCAATGCCGGTGCTCTTCAGATACATCTCCGCTTTTTCGGCGATCCAGCGGGGATCGCGCTCATAGCGCTGCTTGGTGATGGGATCGATCACGTAGCCGTTCATCACCAGAGTCGGGGTTTGCATGAACGGGTCCATGATTGCCGTCGAAGGATCCGGGATGAGCAGCATGTCGCTCTCATTGATTGCCGCCCAGCCGCGAATGCTCGACCCATCGATGCCGAATCCGTCTTCGAACGAGCCGGTATTCAATTCGCTAATGGGATAGCTGATGTGGTGCTGCAAACTCGGAATATCGGTGAACCGCATGTCGAGCTGCTTCGCGCCATGGCTCTCCGCAAATTCCAGAACCTCTTTTGGACTCATATTTTCTCCTTAATTAAGTATGGAGAACTCCTTCGAAAGCCGGCTTCGCCGCGGAGTTCACATTCTTGAATGCAATCTTAATCAATGGCGGCGCGACCAGCGTAGTGGCCACGGCCATAAACACCACGACGCCATAAATCGGCTGGGAAATCACGCCCATTGCCAGGCCGATCTGCGCCACTACCATGCCGACCTCTCCGCGTGGAATCATTCCCACGCCGATTTGCGTGGCAGTGACGCGGCCCAGGCGCGCCGCGCCAAGTCCGCAGCCGATAAATTTCGAGAAGACGGCGGCCGCGAGCACGACGATCGCAAGGGCGATCGTAGCCGGGTGGCGCAGAACCGCCAGGTCCACGTGCAGCCCGATCCCAACAAGGAAGAAGGGCGCCAGCAATTCCGTAGCCCCGTGAACCAGAGTGTGGACGCGCTTCGGCACGCTTCCTCCGATGGCCATCCCGGCAAGGAACGCGCCCACAATCGCCGCTACGCCGGCATACGTTGCGAGCAGCGACAGCGCGAACAGCAAACAGATGGCAAAGGAGAACTCGGCATCGGCCGCTTTGGTCACGCGGCCGACGTGTGGCAACAGCCGCTTCATGGCGCCGCTGCCCCACTTCGCCACGATCACTACAAATGCAATCGCCAGTATCGCCGTGAGCGCGATATCGAGATCGTTGATTTTGCCGCGAGCCATGCTACTGACCACCGCCAGGACCAAGAGCCCGAATACGTCGTCAATGACCGCCGCCGCCAGGATGATTTTGCTCGATTCCAAATGCAAGAGGCCCTTCGCCGCGAGCACCTGCGCGGTAATTCCAACGCTGGTGGCGACCATGGCGGCGCCCACGAAAATCGATTCGACGCGCGGCGCGCCCCATAGGGCCAGAATGCCCCAACCCATGGCGAACGGAACCACCACTCCCGAAGCCGCGACCAGGGTGGCCGTTCCTCCCACGCGCATAAGTTCGGAAGATTTCACTTCCATGCCGACACGGAATAGCAGGAACA
>JALYXS010000731.1 GCA_030946965.1 Acidobacteriota bacterium | reverse complement strand
CCTTCGGAACAATGTTGGAAGGCGCTGAATTCTCGTTCAAACCGGCCGGCGAAATCGTGATAACCGCCCCAGCGATCGCTTTCGAGTACTTGAGTTAACAACTCCAGTTCCCGCCCCCCCGCAATTGGCCACTTAGGAATCTCCATACTCGCTAGAATAGTTGACGATGACGGTCTATGACGAGCGGCGCGACGAACTCGAAAAACACGAGTTCATGATGGGCATGCCGCGTGGACGTTTAGCCGTCGCACTCGACGCACTGACCGATGCGCTGGTATTAGTGGGCCAGCATGGCGTGTACTGTCAAAGCGTTCGCCAACCCGGCAAGCCAGCCATGGATATCGAGCTCATCACAAAATCCATCGCCGACGCCAAGGAATTAATCTCCGGCGTGATGGGTGAGCTGAAAACACAGGTTTAGCATGCACCGGAAACCTCCTCTCCAAGCGGCCCTCTTGGCCATCTCCGTTCTGGCCGTGCACGGCTCGATCTCGCTCTGTTTCGCCGCTTCATTCACTTACTCCAACATTACCGTTCCGGGATCGATCTTTACCCAAGCGACCGGCATCAGTTCGAACCAGATCGTCGGAGACTATTATTCGAGCGATCGAATCGTTCACGGATTCGTCCTCGGCGCGACTGGTTTTCAAACGATCGATTATCCCGGAGCGAGTCTGACAGAGCCTTTCGACATTAACGATGCGGGCACGACCGTCGGCTATGCGCGCATCGCCTCCACCTTCGGATTTATCGAGGCGGGCGGCAACTTTAACGCGTATTCCGTTCCCGGCTCCCTGATCACGCAGGCGTACGGATTGAACTCGAATGGCGATATCGTGGGTCACTATCTGGCCGGCGACGGTTCCGGCCACGGGTTCGAGTTGAGCGGTGGAAGGCTGACCACGATCGATTACCCGGGCGCGCTGGATACCGACGCGTTCGACATTAACAATAGCGGGCAGATTGTCGGGACTTACGCGGACAAGACTGGACGCCACGGCTTCTTACTCGATGGGACAAATTTCACAGCGGTCGATTATCCGCAATCGACGGAGACGCAACTCGCCGGGATCAATAACAAAGGGCAGATTGTTGGCAGCTACATCGTGAACTCCGGCATGACTTACGGACTGTTCTTGAATGGCGGCCCCTCGGGAACGTTTAGCACATTGAGCGTGCCCGGCTCTATTTTCACCACGGCCTTGGGAGTAAACGACAGCGGTTCGGTGGTGGGATATTACACGGATCGATCGGGTGCCAATTTGCTCACCAGCGGGTTCATTGCCGCGCCGATCGCGAGCCCGGAACCAAGTACGATGGCCCTTCTCGGCGGCGGAATGTTGGGTTTGGCGGTCTATCGCGGGCGTTCGCTAAATAGGCGGATACAGCAGTTTGTGAATCTCGGGCCTATCCAGATCCGGTTTCGTAATCACTTTCGCGCTTAGATCCACGCGCTTCGGCGGCGTTTGCCCGTTCAGCTTCTCCGCGACCGTTTTCACCGCTTCATAACCAATACGGAACGGATCCTGCGCGACCAACGCGTCAATCGTGCCGCCCTTTAAATCGGCGATCAATCCTTCGCTCGAATCGAACGCCACGAACTTCACCTTTCCCGATAGCCCGCGCGATTTGAGCGCCTGCGCAGTGCCCACCGAACTTGGCTCGGACGACGCGAATATTCCATTCAGGCCCGCGTGCGCCGTCAAAATATTTTCCGCAGCGGCCATTGCCTTGGCTCGATCCGCCATGCCGTATTGTTGCGCCACGATCCGAATTTGCGGAAATTCTTTTGCCATGACATCCTGAAAACCGCGCTCCCGGTCCATCGTCGAGGCGCTGCCGGGCGCGTGCATGATCACGCCCACCGTGCCCTTGCCGCCAATCAATTCCGCCAGCTTTCGCGCGGCCATTTGCCCGGCTTCGTAATTGTTAGTCGCGACGAAGGTCATGTAATTAGTCGAATCGACGCCGGAATCGAACACCGTCACCGGAATTTTTTCCCGAGCCGCGCGATCGAGGGAACCGTTCAGCGCGTTGCGATCGGCGGCGGCCACCGCGATCCCGTCCACGTGCCGCGTCACCATCGAATCGAAGATCTCGATCTGCCGGCTGTAATCCGTCTCATTTGGTGGACCGTCCCAGTCGATTTCGAAACTGTATGCCTTGCCCGCCGCGCGCGCTCCGGCCTGCACGGATTGCCAGAAGACGTGCGCGGTCCCTTTCGGAATTACAGCGATTTCCCGTTGGCGCGACGCGTGACATGCCGCGAGAGCGAAGCAAATCAACGCGGCGGATAGCTTACTTGTCCTATTGCGCACACCACCCGCCGTCGATCAGAATGTCGGTTCCGGTGATGAACCCGGCGTCTTCCGAACAAAGGTACACGGCGAGTTGGCCAATCTCTTCTACCTTGCCCCATCGGCCGAGGGGAATCTTTGAAACGAAGAGTTGATT